>CALCDS010000144.1 GCA_937900065.1 uncultured Clostridiaceae bacterium
ATAAAAAGTGGTATAAAGTAGAGATCAATTTACACCACTTGACAAGACGTTATCGATTATTTGTAAACTAATCGTGCAGCATGACTGTATTCAAAACAAAAGGGACTTTAATAAAATGAATTTTCTTTTGTTATTATATAACAGGAGTATTAAAATAAAAGTATATCTTTTTAAACAACACCTTGCTGATTGGAGGGATGTTCTAAATGGAGGACATAATTATGAAAGTAATGTCCATTGACAGAGAAGCCAATGACATTATGAAACAGACGCAAGAATATCTTGAAGCCAAAGAAAAGGACATAAAGAGCAGCATTGAAGAAATGAGGTCTGAGATAATGGAAAAGACCAAAAGTGAAACCAAAGCCATGTATGATTCTGTGGTAAAGGATGCAGAGAATGAAGCTTCAAAAATACGCGAAAATGCCAAAAAACAGTGCGATGAGTTGGAGAACAATTTCAATAAGGTAAAGGGAAAACTTGAAAAGGACCTCTTTACTCGTATTTTTAGATAGGGTATGGGGGAGAATGTTATGGATAACACCACAAGGTATGCTTCTGTAAATACAAAAGTGAGAGCACTTGAAGGTCGCATGCTGGAAACCCAGGATTATTTGAACCTGTTATCTAAAAAGAGCGTCCCTGAAATTGCAGCTTATCTAAAGCAAAAAACTCATTATATGGATATATTATCTAAAGCCGATGAAAACCAAATGCATCGGCTCCAGCTTGAAAACTTGATTAAGGAGAGCCACATAGATGGTTTGAACAAAATAGCCTATTATTTCAATGGTGTATATAAAGATTTTTATATGTCCTTATATATGAAATATGAAATAGAAGATTTAAAAGCCGTGCTAAGGGCTATCAAGATCAAAAAAGCTGATGAGCTTGATTACGGTTCACTTGTGCATATTGGAATTTACAGCCCTATAGATAAAGGGACAATGTTATCATCAAAGAATTGCAGGGATTTTGTAAACAACCTCAAAGGAACGGTTTATTATGATTACTTGCAGGGCTTCTCAAATGTTATGGATGATATGGACCTTTTTAGAATCCAGATGACGCTTGATCTTGCATATTTTGACCTTTTCTATAGAAGCATGCAAAAGATGAATAAGTCCGATAGAAAGATAGTTGAGCATGTGCAAGGTGTAAATGTGGATTTATTAAACCTTCAGTGGATATACAGGGGTCTTAAGTTTTATAATTTGTCTCCTGAAGAATTATTTAACTATACAATAGGTTATGGTGAAGCACTGAGCAGGGAGTATATAAAGGAGCTTTGCTATTCTAAAGATATTGAGGAGTATCAAAAAAAAGTGCTGAAAGGCAGGTATGGTTTCGTATTTGACCATGGACGCACAAAAGATATTTTAATGGAGAGACGTATTTTAAGGTACCAGCATTACAAGCTGATAACGACATTAAAGAAGAACCTAGGTATGAATATTTCTCAAGTAATTGCATATGAACTGCTTCTTGAAGATGAAGTAAGGGATATAGTCTCTATAATAGAGAGTGTACGATACGGCATGGCCGTGGATGCGGCAAAGAAATTTTTAATAAGAGAGTTATAAGGTTGGAGGTGGTTGCTTGTCTGTTGAAAAAATGGAAATGATGAACGTTATCGGCCATATAGGCGATCTTGATAAAGTGTCTACTGAGATAATCCGAAGCGGGTGTGTGCAGATTGTCAATGCTTTAAATGAGATAAATCAAAATGATTTTACCGTTCTTATGCCTGGACAAAATGTAAACATGCTTACGGATTTATGCTTTATTAAACCATATAAAGGATTGAGCCTTCCTTCTGAAATCAACGAGAAGATAGTTGAACTCACTAGTATATTCGATATTCCAAGGGTTATAAGGAGCAAATATATCGAGGAAGATTACAAGCTTGAAGATATGGTATCAAAGGTTGAACAAATATATGATGAGGTTACAAAACATAATAAAGATCTCAAAACATTAAAAGATGAAGTGGACAAGATTAAGTTTCTAATAGAAGATTTCAAATGCATCAAGGGGCTTCAGATCGATATGCAAGAGCTTAGAAATATGAAATATTTTGAGTTTAAGGTTGGAAAGCTAACAAAGGAGAACTTTGACAAGCTGAATGAAAATATCGAAAATGTTTCATCAATAATATATGAGCTGAGGTCAACACCAGTTTACCATGTGTTCATGTCACTGACACCAAAGCCACTAGTGGCTGAAGTTGACAGGATATTTAAATCACTGAACTATGAGGAAGTGGATATACCTTATGACCTTAAGGGTAAACCCATAGAAATTATCGACAAGCTTACCGAAATTGAGCAAGAGAAAGAAAAGCAAATGCAGGATATAAATGATGTGATATTGCAGTTGAGAGCAAAGTACGCCCCTTTTATAGATGAAAGTTATACAAGGATGAAGATGCATGAAAAACTAAGAGCAGTTAACAGCGAGGTTGTATGCAGCAATGATTTTTTCTATATGGCAGGATGGGTGCCTGAAACCTGTAAACAGAAAGTGAAAAAAAAGTTATCGTGTTTTGGAGACGGGCTTATGGTTGTGTTTAAACCACAGTCGGATGTTAAAACAAGCATAGTCCCTCCTACAAAGCTCAATAATAATTGGTTTGTAAGGCCTTTTGAGTCGATTGTGAGGATGTATGGCATCCCTTTGTATAACGAAACAGATCCTACATGGTTTGTGGCACTTAGCTATATGTTCATGTTTGGATATATGTTTGGGGATTTAGGCCAGGGATTTGTTTTTTTGATAGTCGGAATATTTCTCTCGGCAAAGCTGCACCATCCGAACCTTGGAGGAGTATTGTCAAGAATAGGTGCAAGTTCGATGGTGTTCGGAATCCTCTTTGGCAGCGTATTTGGAAATGAAGAGATTTTAAAGCATCCTTTAGTAAGACCGATGGATAACATAAATGCCGTACTTTTAGGCGGTGTGGTAGTGGGAGTGCTGTTTATCACGGTGG
Source organism: uncultured Clostridiaceae bacterium (assembly GCA_937900065.1). Taxonomy (GTDB): domain Bacteria; phylum Bacillota; class Clostridia; order Clostridiales; family Oxobacteraceae; genus CALCDS01. Next base: position 2,990 of record CALCDS010000144.1, read on the forward strand.
GATTTGTATTCAACCTGGTAAATTCGGTTAAAAGAAGGGATTTGGAAGAAGGAGCATTTGGAAAGAATGGACTTGCAGGGCTTGCGTTTTACTGGCTGCTCCTTTTAAGCGCATGCAGCATGTTTTTAAATGGTGCTATGCCCGTGCCGCTCCCAGTTATAGTTATAATCCTTTCTTTGCTTCTTGTGCTTATGGTGGTAAAGCAGCCTCTTGCGAACCTGATAAAGGGTGGCAGGCCTTTGTATGAGGAAGCGCCTGGTGACTATTATATAGAAAGCGGATTTGGGGCTATCGAAACCCTGATAAGCATGTTAAGCAATACAGTATCCTTTATAAGGGTCGGTGCCTTTGCACTGAACCATGTTGGGTTGTTTGTCGCATTTGCAACGATTGCCGGAATGATGAAGAACAACGCCGCAAGTGTTGCTGTCATTGTGATTGGAAACATTGTAATAATAGCTTTGGAAGGTTTGGTTGTGTTCATACAAGGTTTAAGGCTTGAATATTATGAGCTGTTCAGCAAGTACTACACCGGCGGAGGCATAGAGTATAATCCGGCAAAAGCTGCAATATCATATGATGCCTTGGATTTTACAAAAAATAGAAGAGCAGATTAAAAGTTGAAGCTTTCAAAAGTTCAAAATCAACATGTTTGTTCAATCAGCCATATACTACAGAAATATGATTTTAGGAGGAAATAAAATGTATATTATATTATTGTTAACTCTCTTTATTGTGGTATCAACGATTGCCGCAGGAATCATAATGAGGTTTAAAGAAACTGGAAAATTGAGTGGCAGGGGTAAATCGGTGCTTAAGGCGAATATTTCAGCCTTTATACCGGTCATGGCTGCAGCCGTAATAATGTTCATACCAAGAGTGGCCAATGCAGCCGTTGAAGGTTCAGCATCAAACGCAACCGGTCTTGGATATATTGCAGCTGCATTATCAACAGGCCTTGCCACAATTGCAACCGGAATTGCCGTTGGTTCTGTCGGCTCATCAGCACTTGGCGCTGTTTCGGAGGATTCCAAAATGCTCGGCAAAACATTGATATTTGTAGGGCTTGCAGAAGGTATTGCAATATATGGGCTTATCGTATCCATAATGATACTTGGAAGGATCTAATAAATAGGCTATGTTAAAGTAAATGCTCAAAATCAACACCTTTGTTTAACATAACCAATAAATATAAGTGAAGTGATGATATGAAAACTTATTTGATATGTGACAACATAGATACACAGGTCGGCATGAGGCTTGCAGGCGTGAAAGGGGTTGTAGTCCACAAAAGGGAAGAAGTCCTGGATGAGTTGAATAAAATTTTAAGAAACAAAGAGTTCGGCATGATAATAATCACTGAAAAACTGGCATCTTTGGCCAGCAGTGAGATAGAAAAGCTCAAGCTCAATATGGGCATCCCGCTTATTGTCGTAATACCTGACAGGCATGGTACCATAAGAGGAAAGGACTCAATAACAAAATATATAAAAGAATCTATAGGCCTTAAGATATGAGGTGATGATTATGACTACTATAGATGACAAGCTGAAGCTGTTTGCCAATGTAGTTCTTGAGAAGGTTGAGAAAGACTCAAAACAGCGCGTTTATGAAGCAACCAATAATTATGATAAATGTCTTGAACATGAGAGAAAGAAAATACTTATGGAATCTCAAAACATGGTAAATCAGATGAGGAGAAAGGCAGAGTCCGAAAGGGAGCAGATATTGTCAGAGGCTAACATTGAAGGCCAGCACAGCCTTTTAAAGAAGAGAAAGGAATTATTTGATATTACCGTGGAAGACATAAAGGTCTTAGCTGAAGAATTTACTTCTCAACCTGAATACTTGGAGTTTCTTGAGAAATGCATTAAAAACAGCATTTCAAAGGTTAAAGGTTTAAATGCTGTGTTGCAGCTAAAAGCTGACGATATTGAAAAATATGGCGATGATATAAAATCGATAGTTGAGAAGTATAAAAGATCTGATATGCAGGTGTCAATTTCACCTTCCAAAGGCAAAATACTTGGAGGGTGTATATGTGAGGATGAAAATCATACAATGAGGGCTGATTCCTCCATGCTTACTATGATAGATGATAACCATGCACTTATTGGAAAGACGTTGATTGATAAAATTGGACAGAGCAGGTGAACTTATGGAAATACCGACAGGAGTAATTTCGTATATAAATGGCCCCGTAATCAAGGCAAAGAAAATGTCCGAGTTTAAAATGCGTGAAATGGTGACGGTTGGCTCAAAAAAACTGATAGGCGAGATAATTTCGCTTGAGGGTGAGAGCGCAACGATTCAGGTTTATGAGGAAACGAGCGGAATTAAAATAGGTGAGCCCGTGGCAGCTACAGGGCATCCTTTGTCCATAAAGCTTGGCCCTGGCATAATAGGAGGAATATTTGACGGCATCGAAAGGCCGTTAAATAAGATAAACAACATATCTGAAGGTTTCATATCCGAAGGAATAGGCCTTATTTCAATCGATACCGAAAAGCTATATGATGTAAACTTGAGTGTTTCAAAGGGTGATTTATTGTGCCAAGGTGAGATTTTTGGAGAAGTAAATGAGACACCACTTGTAATCAATAAGTTGATGGTGCCTCCTGAAATTGAAGGCAGGGTAATAGAAGTTGTAAGAAACGGAAAGTATAACATTGAAACTCCTCTGGTAAAGCTTGAAACAAGTTCAGGTGAAATAGTGGATTTAAAAGCATCACAGGAATGGCCTGCAAGGATACCAAGGCCGATTGAAAAAAGGCTGGCAACTGATAAGCCTATTGTGACCGGGCAGAGGGTGATTGATACTTTTTTTCCACTGGCAAAAGGGGGAACTGCAGCCATACCGGGAGGCTTTGGAACCGGAAAAACCATGATGCAGCATCAGCTGGCCAAGTGGTCGGATGCAGATATAATCGTGTATATTGGTTGTGGAGAACGTGGAAATGAGATGACCGAAGTGCTTGAGGATTTCCCAAAGCTGATAGACCCGAAATCCAACAGGCCTTTGATGGAAAGGACTGTGCTTATAGCCAATACTTCCAATATGCCTGTTGCCGCAAGAGAAGCAAGCATTTACACAGGTATAACGATTGCAGAATATTACAGGGACATGGGATACCACGTTGCGATAATGGCTGATTCGACTTCAAGGTGGGCTGAAGCGCTGAGGGAAATTTCAGGAAGGCTTGAAAAGATGCCTGCTGAAGAGGGATATCCTGCATACCTTCCTTCGAGGCTTGCCGAATTCTATGAAAGGGCAGGATATGTTTCCACATTGGGTGAAAGAGAAGGCTCGGTGAGCATAATTGGAGCCGTATCTCCGGCTGGAGGTGATTTCTCGGAGCCTGTAACTGAAAACACCAAAAGGTTTGTAGGCGCATTCTGGGGACTTGACCGCAAGCTTGCATACTCAAGGCATTATCCAGCAATAAACTGGCTTTCAAGCTACAGCGGATATGTAGGTCAGCTTGCAGAATGGTATGATGAAAATGTTGCTGAAGATATGATGCAGCTGAGGGCTAACATGCTAAAGCTACTGTTTGAGGAAAACAAGCTTCAAGAAATTGTAAAACTTGTGGGAGAGGATGTCCTTCCGGATGATCAGAGGCTCATACTTGAAGTTTCCAAGCTGATTAAAGTCGGATTCCTGCAACAAAATGCATTTCATAAGGAAGATTCTTATGTTCCTTTAAAAAAGCAGTATCTCATGCTAAAGGTTATAGATACGATGTACAGGAGGGGGAGTTCGGCTGTTAAACTTGGGATTCCTATTTCGATTATAAGAAATGAAGAGATTTATAGCAAAGTAATAAAGATAAAATACAATATTCCAAACAACAGGCTCGATATGTTCTATGATATATTAGAAGAGATAAACCAGTTTTACGACAGGCTTGAAGCCCAGTACGCTTAAGAGGGGATGACAAAATGAAGAGTGAATACCTATTGCTTGACAAGGTGGAGGGACCTTTAATTGCGCTGTCAGGAGTAGCCGATGTGGCTTATGATGAAATGGTCGAGATAAACATTGGCGGCAAGAAGCGAAAAGGGAAAGTCATACAGCTTTATGAAGATAAAGCGATTGTGCAGGTGTTTGAGAACACAACCGGGATTTCCATACACAATGCCAGCATAAGCTTTACGGGAAAACCCCTTATGATACCTCTCTCAAGGGAAATACTGGGAAGGGTGTTTAACGGAACGGGGGATCCAATAGACGACGCCGGAGATATATTTGCTGAAAAGACTTACGATGTAAACGGCAGGCCAATTAATCCGGTGGCAAGGCTTTACCCAAGAAATTTCATACAGACCGGCATATCATCGATAGATTGCCTGACAACCCTAATTAGGGGACAGAAGCTTCCTATCTTTTCAGGAAGCGGTATGCCTCATAATGAGCTTGCCGCTCAGATAGTGCGCCAGGCGAGGTTGTCTGAGGACTCAAATGAAGAGTTTGCGATTGTTTTTGCAGCCATGGGAGTAAAACATGATGATGCCGATTTTTTTATAAAGAATTTTGAAAGGTCAGGGGTTTTAGGCAAGGTTGTAATGTATCTAAACCTGGCTGATGCTCCAATCGTAGAGAGGATAATAACTCCGAGGTGCGCACTCACGGCTGCAGAATATCTTGCGTTTGAGCTTGAGATGCAGGTGCTTGTAATAATGACTGATATGACAAGCTACTGTGAAGCTTTGAGGGAAATTTCATCTTCAAGAGAAGAAGTGCCAAGCAGGAAAGGATATCCTGGGTATTTGTATTCCGATCTTGCAAGTTTGTATGAAAGAGCAGGCATGATGAAGGGAAAAAATGGATCGATCACACAGATACCCATACTTACCATGCCAAATGACGATATAACACATCCTGTGCCTGACCTCACAGGCTATATAACAGAGGGCCAGATAGTTTTAAAAAGGGATTTGTTCCAGAAAGATATATATCCTCCGGTTGATATACTGTCTTCGCTTTCAAGGCTTATGAAAGACGGAATAGGCGAAGGGTACACGAGAGAGGACCATGCTGAATTGTCAAACCAGATATTTTCAGCATACTCGCATGTGCAGGATGTGCTTGCACTCTCCCAGGTGATAGGAGAGGATGAGCTGTCTGAAGCCGATAAAAAGTATATGGAGTTTGGAAGGCAGTTTGAAGAAAGTTTTATAAAGCAGGGCTTTGATGAAAACAGGAGCATAGCCGAAACCCTGGATTTGGGATGGAAACTTTTATCCATACTGCCTAAAGATGAATTGAACCGCGTAAGCCCGGAAATACTTGATAAATATTATAAGGGGTGATGCAAGTGGCGATAAGCATAGCTCCTACGAAATCAAATCTTTTAAGCGCGTCGGTGTCTCTTGAATTTTCCACGAAGGGGTTTGAGCTTCTCGATAAAAAGCGAAATGTGCTTATCAGGGAAATGATGGGGCTCATAGGAAGGGCAAAAGACATTCAGGAAAGAATTGATGTGACTTTCAATGAAGCTTATGAGGCTCTTAAGGTGGCCAATATAACTGAAGGCATAAGCAAGGTTCAGGAAATCGCCGAGGCTGTAGACGAGATGGATGACTATGATGTGCTCTTAAGGAGCGTAATGGGTGTTGAAGTCCCTACATTGAAATTTCAAAAAAAGGAACTCGAGCCAAGTTACAGCTTTTACAATACGAACAATGCTTTTGACATAGCCTTGATAAGGTTTCAGGAGGTAAAATATCTCATATATGAGCTCGCAGAAGTTGAAAATTCGGTATACAGGCTCGCCACGGAAATAAAAAAGACGCAAAAAAGGACCAACGCGCTTCAGAATATACAGATACCGAAGTTTAAGGAAATAGTGAAGTATATACAGGATGTGCTCGAAGAAAAGGAAAGGGAAGATTTCTTCAGACTGAAGATGGTAAAGAAAAAATCGGTTAAAAAAGATGAAAACATGTAATATGGCATATCGCGGTGTTGAAAATTAAATGCCGCGATTTTTTTACGACAATTTAAACATAGGTGTTCAATCAATAATATTCCATATTGTTAAACAGAACCTTTATCAATCGTGAATTTATATCATACAATTATATGATTTATATTACCACATTCCAAATTGTTTCACGTACCCATAATCTCAATTTCATGGTACATAAAATTAATTGTTGCAGACTTGTGTAG
>CALCDS010000145.1 GCA_937900065.1 uncultured Clostridiaceae bacterium
CAATTTCTCCTCTTCCTATACTGGTGACTATCCTCACCAGTATAATTTTTAATATTGGTTAAACACAGCATTAATATTTCGTTTAATAAGGCCTATATACTATTTGAGATTTTAATTAAATGATACCTTCTGAGCTTTCTCCTTGAATTTTTCCATGACTTTCTTTCGCAATTTATAATATTCGTCACTATAGATAGCTCCTGATGATAAAAGCTCCTTTGATAATCCATTCGTCAGCCTTAAAATTTTAGAGTCGCGGAATATATCGGCAAGCTTCAATTCCGGGAGCCCATGTTGCTTCATTCCAAAAAATTCTCCTGTTCCCCTTATTTCCATATCCTTTTGAGCGATCTTAAAGCCATCGCTGATAGTCTGCATTATCTTCATCCTCATCCTTGACTCATCCGTATCCATATCTGATATCAATATGCAGTAAGATTTTTTATCACCCCTGCCGACTCTCCCCCTAAGTTGGTGAAGCTGTGCCAATCCGAACCTGTCGGCATTTTCTATCACCATCACCGTTGCATTAGGCACATCTATTCCGACTTCTATTACTGTAGTAGAAATTAGGACATCTATCTTACCTTTTTTGAATTCAGACATCACTTCTTCTTTTTCATCCGGTTTCATCCTTCCATGAAGCAGCCCAAGCCTTGCATCTTTAAGATATCCTTTCTTTAGCTTTTTGGCCGTTTCCATGGCCGATTCGGCATCCAACATATCGGACTCCTCCACCAGAGGGCATATTACATACGCCTGGCGGCCTTTCAGTATCTCCCTGTTCACGAAATTGTAGACTCTTGCTTTAACATTAGGTTTTACGGCATATGTATCAACCTTTTGCCTGCTTGGAGGCAGTTCATCGATTACAGAAATATCCAGATCTCCATATATAAAAAGTGCCATTGTCCTGGGAATTGGCGTGGCCGTCATCACCAGCACATCGGGATTTTTGCCCTTCATGTTCAAAAGAGCCCTTTGCCTCACTCCAAACCTATGCTGCTCATCGGTTATAACAATACCAAGCTTTTTGAACTTTACATCAGATTGTATCACTGCATGAGTCCCTACGATCACATCTATTTGTCCAAGGTATAATCTTTCCTTGATTTCATCCTTTTGCTTTTTTGAAATATCTCCTGATAAAAGTTCCACATTTATATCAAAGCCTTTAAACAGAGCTGAAAGCGTTTCATAATGCTGGTGCGACAGCACTTCGGTCGGCGCCATCAAAGCGCACTGGTAACCGCATTTTACGGCATTGAATATTGCGATTGCAGCCACGATAGTTTTACCTGAACCAACGTCTCCCTGTACGAGCCTGTTCATCTGCCTTTCAGATTTCATATCATTCAATATTTCGTTTACAGCTCTTTTCTGTGCATTCGTAAGTTCAAATTTCAGGCTCGATACGAAATCTTTAAGCTCGTTTGAAATTTCAAACTTTATGCCCTTATTTTTATTAATCTTTTCTTTTTCCATCAAAAGGCCAAGTTGAAGTATGAGAAGCTCCTCAAACTTTATCCTCTCTACAGAGGCTTCAACCTTTGAAATGTCAGACGGGAAATGTATATCGTAAAATGCATCATGCATATTGCATAAGCCATATTTTTTCAGTATGCCATTTGGCAGGGATTCTTCAAACTTGATTTCCCTTGAATTTAAAACTTCAGAAAGCGCATTCCTAATAACCCTTTGAGACAGATTCTGTGTTGAAGGATATATAGGGATTATGCCACCTAAAGATGAGTCTTCCATCAATTCATACTCCGGGTTTATGATGTCCCTTTCTCCGAGGCGTTTGGACACTCTACCATAAAACAGGTATTTTGTTCCTATTTTAAAATTTTTTGATATATATCTCTGATTAAACCAAACACCGGCAATCACGCCAGTATCATTTTTTAGATATACTTTGGTCATATACTTTCCTGTCTTCGTATAATGTCCTTTATCGATTAAAGATATGTAACCTGTAACAGAGACAGTATCTCCATCCTTCAAACTGTAAATGGGCTTGGTAACATTTCTGTCCTCATATGCCCTCGGAAAGTGTTCGATCAGATCTTTTATTGTAAATATATTTATACGGTTAAAGAGCAGAGAAGTTTTTGGACCTATGCCTTTTATAGTTTCCACTGGTTTTTCAAGTTCAAGCATTTTAA
>CALCDS010000146.1 GCA_937900065.1 uncultured Clostridiaceae bacterium
GTTATTTTTTATTCTTTCTGAAAGATCCTTTATCTTCTCTTCTATTATCTTTGCTGTTTTTTCAAACTCTTCATCGCTCTTGCCTGTAGGATCTTCAAGACCCCAGTCTTCTTCATAATCGGAAGGTGCAATAGGGCATGCAACATCACATCCCATCTTTACGGTAATATCTATTTCAGGCAAATCCGTTATCAATTTGGAATACTGCTTCCTCTCCATATCAATACCGTATAGTTTTTTTATAATCCTTACAGAATCCTGATTTATATTAGGGTTTATCTTCGTCCCGGCAGAATAGGATTCAAATACATCGGATGCAAACAATTTTCCTAAAGCCTCGGCCATTTGCGACCTGCAAGAATTATGAATGCATATAAATGCAACTTTTGGTTTCATATTTGTACCTCCATGTTAAATACAATCGATCAGCACTCGTCACAAAAACATCCATTGCCTTTTTTTAAATCATCGCAGTTTAGGCCGCTGCTCTTATATTTTTTCAACTTTTCATTGTCTATAATGCACTGATTTAATTTTGGAGCTTCATTATCGATTATTTCCTTTATAAAAGGATATTCCAAAGTGATGTCCCAGTTTATTTCATAGTAAACATATTGAGCTTTTTTATAATACTTGACTATTTTAGCACTCAATAGCCTGTTTAAATGCCGCGAGGCATTTGACTGGTTTATTCCAAGTAAAAACTCTATCTCACAAACACACAGATCATTACCTTTGAGTATGTTTATAATCCTCAGGCGTGTTTCATCAGATAGTGCTTTTAACACTTGAATCAAATCCAAAGCAGTCATCTCCTTGTATGAGTGTATTCGTTTTCAGTCATATATTATTCTATAATATATGACAAGTCAATATAACATTGCCAAAAGATAAATGGCTTGAAGTGCAAGCCCTTTATCTTTTCATATTATACCAGCAACTTCTCCATTATGGTTATATTTACAAATTTGCCATCCAAAATCCCCTGATTCATATAGGTTCCCACTTTCCTGAAGCCCTGCGACTTATAGAGGCGGTGGCCGCGTTCATTATACTCAAAAGTGCTTAAAACAAGCTTATGGAAACCATTTTCCTTCGCTGTTTGTGCAAGATAATTTAAAAGCATCTTGCCTAAACCCTTTCCCCTCATTTCTCTCTCAATATATATCGACATATCCGCAACCCCACTATAGCAGCATCTCGAATTAAACACATTAAGAGATGCCCATCCGAGCACTGTATTCGTTTCATCTGTTATTACCACTACCTTATATCGTTCACCCCTGCTTAAAAACCACTTATTCATGTCTTCAACAGTCCTAAGTTTTGTTTCAAGTGTTGCAATCCTGTCTTCAATCCCCTGATTATATATCTCTGTGACTGAAGGCATGTCATCTAAATCAGCCAATCTTACCGCATATCCCATGAATTTCCTCCTATTTTGCTGCTCTGATATATGCACCGGCAAATGTTCCATCAAGCGATGATATATCAACATTCAAATCAATGCCCTTTATATTTTTACCTTTCTTAATGTTTTCAATAACATCTTTAGTATATACATTAACCGGACTTATCTCTATATTTTTAAATCCAACTTTAGAAAGAATACTCTTATATTCATTTATAGGCAGAGCGCCTGCAATACAGCCCACCCACATTTCAGCACTCTTTTTTACATCTTCGGATATTTCTTTTAAAGCCACAATATCTGCAATTGCCAGCCTACCGCCAGTTTTTAGAACCCTGTAAGCCTCGCTTAATGCCTTCTCTTTGCTCTCACACAGGTTGATCACACAATTTGATAATATTACATCCACTGTTTCATCAGGCAAAGGTATATCTTCGATATATCCTTTTATGAACTCAACATTTGTAATACCCATTTTTTTCTTGTTCCTATTGGCAAGGGACAACATTTCATCTGTCATATCAAGTCCATACACATATCCTTTTTGACCAACATATTTTGATGCTATGAATACGTCAATGCCTCCGCCGCTGCCTAAATCAAGCACTTTTTCACCTGCTTTTAAATTAGCTATAGACAGAGGATTTGCACATCCTAATGAAGCATTCACTGCTTCCGCCGGCAAACCTTTGAGATATTCATGGCTGTAAATCATTGAGTTATCCGAAACGCTGCATGACGAACTGCAACAGGAAGATGGGGAGCAGCATGAAATTTTAGAGCTGCCATTGGCCCTTTTTGCTATACTTCCATAGTATTCTTTTACTTTTTCTTTCACTTCTTCACCCATAATTAATCTCCTTTCTAATTTAGCAACACTTATTTTCCTTTACGGCCTTTACTAACAGCTTTAGACTCTCTATCACCTGATTCCTTTTATCTATTGGAATAGAGTCTAAAATGTTCTTATAATATGCTTCCATATTGTTCTCTATAGTCCTAAACACTTTATATCCTTCTTCAGTCAATTTTATTTTCACATATCTTCTATCTTCTGAAGGTATATCTCTTATTACAAAATTTTGATCTACAAGATTGTTCACTGTCCTGCTCATTGTACTCTTATCAAGATTGAGGATTTCAGCAAGCTCATTTAAAGAAACCTCTCCTGATCTTCCTATCTCAACAATGGTATGGCATTGAGATATTGTAACACCACAGCAGGGAATCTCACCCTTCTCTAAAATTCCAAGATTTCTTACCAAAATTCTAATTAGTTCTCTTAAATAATGACTATCCCT
>CALCDS010000147.1 GCA_937900065.1 uncultured Clostridiaceae bacterium
TTTTATCTTTATTTATATATGGTATGCTTTCCCACAGTTCGTCGCAGCATTTCTCGAATGCCTTTACAATCGTGGGCTCTTCGATGGATATATAATGTACCGGGCTTAGTATATTGCCATCGTGTATCTCCATTTTTACAGAGTGCTTTTCCTTGACTATTGCATTTATTTTGCTGCAACAATCAAACTGATTTTTGCACACCAGTGCGATTTCGTAGTTTTTATATTTTTTAAGCATGGTTATCATATTTTTTATCTGTTCGATCCTGTCGCTGAAGTCTATCCTGAACTTTAGGCCGCTGCAAATCCCGTCATACAGATATTGGCCGCTGCTTATGAATTTTTCTACTGATTCTATAGTATAAATGTCCCTGTACCTGTTATATTTAATGTTTTTTACAAAGAAGGATAAGCATTTTTTATGCTCTTTCAACTTTTTTGCAAACTCTGCGGACGAAATGCAGTTTTTCCTGAGCAGTTTTTCATAGGCCTTCAAAGGAAGGTATGCCGTACTGAAACCATTCATATATAGGTAAGTATTGCCCTGGAATCTGTTCATGTCTGTTATCTGTTCACTGAACTCATGGATATTGCTTTCTGAAAAATATGTGATGGCAGGGCGGGAGTACAATATGATTCCCTTGCTTATCTGTCTTAATATGATTTCAATGGCAAGGGCGTTTCTGTAATAAAAGGCGCAATCGACATCAGACATAGGCTGGGTGGAATAGCATATGAGCGCACCGATGCCCGGCACGATGAGCAATTCCTTTCCATCCGAAAGCATATTGTTTTGCGTGAAACAGTACAGGTTTAACCGGCCCATTTCGAGCAAGGGTTGGATGAGCTTTATGAAATTTACGATCCTGTTTATATCATTGTCCAGACGCAAAAGAAAGGCAATGCTCCAGCCGTTTTTTAGCGCTCCGTACAGTGCATTTTTAAAGCAGGCTTTGAAGTTGAGATGGCGGCAGGACAAGTTTATATCATTATTAAATGAAATATATATTATGGTTTTCCTGCTGCATTGTATCTGGGCTGCAGCTTCAAGAAGCTTCAATATTGCTTCAAGCACGTTATCTGTTCCGAGTATGATTTTATCATCACGGGAAAAACTTGATATAGAGTGCCTGGGTATATTCGAATTTACAACTTTCATGTTGTTTAACCCATCATAGGCAACTGCGGCTTCGCCTTTAAAAAAAGAATCCGATATGGATTTATCGGAAATATTTAAAACTGAAGCATTCTGTTGGCAGTTTGTTTCACCTGCAGGTTTGATTCTGCCGATCTGTTTTAGTTTCCTTGATTCGATTGAGTATCCCTGGGCTTCCAATAATATTTTTTTGATCTTATCCTGCATGCTCATATTGTCCGGCAGGCTGCTGTCAAGAGACTTGAGCAGGTCATTGAGCTTTTTCTCTTGAAACGAGTTCAATATGCTTGCAGAAATATATTCTGATATGTGAACGATATAATGCGACCTGTATGACGGCACCCTTTTATCATTGAGCCACCTGTTTACAAGGGACACGTCGACATTCAGCACTCTTGCAAGAGAACTGCCCTTGATATCAAGGGCAGAGAGCATCATCTTAAGGCACTTGCCGAAGTATGTATAACGATCCATATTGGAGCCTCCTGTACTATAACATCTATTGCCAATTATTATTTGATACAACTTAGTTTACAACAATTATAAAGCATTTTGGATAAATTATATAAATGTCAAAGCCAGGTACATGACAAGTTCTCCAAAACCATGTTAAAAGGAAATTTTACTGCTAAAATAGTCAGTATTGGGTTTATTTACGCTATTGATAAATCAGACATTATTGTAACAGAAGTTTAATCCGGCTTATGCGATGAGGTATAAGATGAACTGATAAAATATCGATAAAATACAGGAGGAGGTCTATTAATTACTAATGAAAAGTATTAAATCAAAGTTGATGTGGTGCTTTGGCGGGTTGATATTTATCATCTGCGGAGGAGTAGCGATATTTTCATATATATCATCGTATGGATCGCTGTCATCCAATATCAATCAAACACTGCCGCAGTTTGCTTCTGAAGCCGCAGAGGTTGTCATAGGCAAAGTGGACACGCAGTTTAATGCTCTTGAAGCTCTATCTCAGAGCGATTCCATAAGAAACAGCAAACTATCGGTTGATGAAAAGCTTTCGATATTGAAAAGCGAGGCTAAACGAAGCGGCCACATCAGGATGGGTATTGCAGATGTATCGGGAAACATAAAATACACAGACGGAGAAACAGCTAACATATCCGACAGAGTACATTTTACCAACGCTAAGTCCGGTGCAAGGGGAATATCGGACCCCCTAGTAAGCAAGATAAATAACAATATTGTAGTATGCTACGGTGTTCCAATAAAGGATGAGAATAATAATATAACAGGAGTGCTGGTTGCAGTACGTGATGGAAATGAATTGAGCAATTTTACAAGCAGCATACATTTCGGAAATGACAGCCAGATTTTTATGGTCAACGGCAAAGGAGTAACGGTAGCGCACAGCAACAAGGCTCTGGTACTTAGGATGGACAATAACTTTGAAAATGTTAAAAAAGATCCCGCTCTGAAATCTCTTGTTGATTTGGAAAGCCGCATGCTTAAAGGCGAAAATGGGGTCGGCGAGTATACATATGACAAGACAACAAAATATATGGGATTTGCTCCAGTTAAGGGAACAGGATGGTCGATTGCCGTGACCGTGCCAAAATCCGAGATCATGGCTGGCGTATACAATCTTGCGGAAAGGATGGCAATCATATTTGCGATTTTCATAGTCTTAAGCTTGGCCGCATCATTCTATATTTCATCGAACATATCAAAGCCTATAAAACTGGCTTCGGATTGCCTAAATGTAATGGCCACGGGCGATTTTACGAAAGAGGTGCCTGCGGGGCTTCTGAAAATGAAGGATGAGACTGGAGCTCTGGCAAAGTCGATAGGCATAATGCAAAAATCAATAAGAGCTATCATACAGGAAGTCGCAAAGGAGACGGCCAATGTAAACGATGTACTGCTTAAGGCGAACGGAGATATTGAAAAGCTTGATAAAAACATTGACGGCATAACAGCCACGACAGAGGAGCTGTCAGCCGCCACAGAAGAGACCGCGTCATCTACAGAGGAAACGAATGCTACTTCCGAGGAGATTGAAAAGGCGGCCGAATCCATAGCTACAAAGTTGCAGAAGGGTTCAGAATCTGCAAATGACATAAACAAAATGACCATAAAGATGAAAACTGAATCAGTATCCTCAAAAGAATCTGCAGTGGAAATCTATAACAAGACAAAGGTAAGCCTTCAGGATGCCATTCAAAAATCAAAAGAAGTGGAAAAGATAAACGAATTGTCCGAGGCTATACTGCAAATAACTTCACAGACAAATCTTCTTGCATTGAATGCTGCAATCGAGGCTTCAAGGGCCGGCGATGCGGGCAAAGGCTTTGCCGTGGTGGCGGAGGAAATACGCAAACTGGCCGACAGCTCCAAAAAGACGGCCGTAAGGATACAGGATATAACCGGCGTAATAATCGGAGCCGTAAAGAATCTGTCGTCAAGTTCCGGAGAAATACTGGGATTTATTGATAACCAGGTGCTGCAAGGCTATGACCACCTTGTTAAAACGAGCGAAAAATACAGCCAGGATTTTTCAGGAATAAATGACATGATAAATGATTTCAGCGCTACATCGGAAGAACTTTTGGCTTCAATACATAATATGACAAGCGCACTAAATGAAATAGCAAACGCATCCAACGAGGGTGCCCAGGGGGTTTCCAACATAGCACAGGAAACATCCAATATAGCCAACATGTCGGATGCCATAATCCAGCTCTTGCAATCGGCTAAGAGCAAGTCTGACACGCTTTCAAAAGCTGTTTTGAAATTCAAAATATAAAGATGAGATTAGGGGACGGTTCATTACAATTTATCCTTTGCAAAGGATAAATTGTAATGAACCGTCCCCAACTTTAAAGCATATTATGGTAGCAGTATAAATGTTTTTTTAAGGTGATAAGATGAATTCTCTAAATTTCATTCAGTGTCCTGCAGGTTCGGTCCCATATACGATAAGGGACGGTGATACTTTAGGAAACATCGCATTTTTATATAATACGACTGTGCAGGATATCGTCAATGCCAACCCTGGGATAAATGAGAAGCTTTTACAAATCGGACAGCAAATATGCGTCCCGTTAAAGCCTCAAATGTATCCAGCATGTCCTACGACCAATTATTATGCTGTGACTGAAGGCGATACCTTTGATTCGATTGCAGATTACTTTGGAATAAACCCACAGATGCTTCTTTATTCAAACTATGGAATCGACCCTGATGATCTATATGTTGACCAGATATTATGCATACCTGTAGCGCCGCCGCCTGCAAGTGTTTATATTGATGTTGGCCAGCGCAGGCTTGTGGTATATCGAAACGATAGTGTCTATAGGACATATGAAATAAGCATCGAAAATCCGAACATTGCCATTCCAAGGGGCGATTTCAAAATTATAAACAAGCAGCTTGACTTGGGGGTGGAACAGGGAGCAAGGTGGATTGGATTGTCATACCCCGGTTTTGGAATACAGGGCAAAAATACTCCTCAGTTTATAGAAAATGTTTCAGAAGGCAGGAGCATAATGATGTCAAACCGGGATGCAAGCGAGTTTTTTAACCTTGTCACTGTGGGAACATCAGTAAGTGTTGTGTGATAATTTATTATGGTATTGAGGTGAATATTGTGTGCGGTAAAGATTTATCACGCCAATGCCCGTCAGGCTCTACAACGTATGTTATAAAGTCCGGAGATTTATTGTATAAGATTGCAGATAGATTTAACACTACAGTTTCAGCTATATTATCTTTAAATCCAGGCATGCTTCCTGATAGGCTTCAAGTTGGACAGAGAATTTGCATACCAAACCAGCCGCAAGCAGGGGCTCCTTCATGCCCAATAGGAACTTCACCGTATGAGATAAAAAGAGGGGAAATATTGGCCGCAATCGCAACCAAGTTTAACATTACGGTTGAATCGATACTTGCTGCAAATCCGGGAATTGTTCCTGAAAGATTAAGCATCGGACAGGTAATCTGCATACCCCAGGAAAAGACGGTTCAGCCCGCATGCCCCATGCTAAACACATATGTAATAAAGAGAGGGGACACGCTTTTTGAAATATCAAGGCGATTTGGCGTGTCGCTAAGCAGCCTGCTTTCTGCAAACCCGGGATTAGTTCCAGAAGCTCTGCAGGTAGGTCAGGTAATATGCCTTCCTGTTTTTCACAGCGCTTTTTCCATCAAGGTCGATACACAGGCTAAAAGGCTTTATCTATATCAAAACAGCACTCTTTATAAAGCGTATCCGGTTGCCACAGGCAAAATAACATCGCCCACGCCAAAGGGAACGTTTACAATAATAAACAAGCAGGTTAACCCGGGCGGGCCTTTTGGAACGAGATGGATGGGATTGTCGCAGCCCCATTACGGCATACACGGCAACAACAATCCGGCCTCCATAGGCAAGGCTGCGTCAAACGGATGCGTGAGGATGTACAACAGCGATGTGGAGGACCTTTTTGATCTCGT
>CALCDS010000148.1 GCA_937900065.1 uncultured Clostridiaceae bacterium
CCAGCATATGTTGCTATACTGTGATAATGTCATATTAATAATTATAAATGTGATTACTGCTCTTCTTTTGTTTTGATTTGCAGTGTAATATAATTGACATGGATGTTTATTTTTTTGCTTGAATTGGGGGCGTCGAATTGGATTTAAAGAAGTTTTTGCCGTATTTATCCGGCATATGCACATCGTTCATTTTCGGCTTTTCATTTTTGTTTACTTCAATCGGCCTTAAATCGGTCAAACCTATGGATCTGATGGCATACAGGTTTTTGACAGCGGCCTTGATAATGACTATCCTTTGGGCGGCAGGTTTTGTTAAATTGAACTACAAGGGGAAAAATCTATCTAATGTAATATTGCTGTCGCTATGCCAGCCTGTGATCTATTTTATATGTGAAACTTATGGAATAAAGAATACAACGTCATCTTTGTCAGGTTTGATGATAGCATTGATTCCTGTAGTTGTAGCCGTATTTGCATCATTATTTTTGAATGAAAAGCCTAATCTTTACCAGGTGTTATTTATAATATTATCCATAGCCGGAGTCGCAGTTATAGTTTTATTGGATGGATATGAGGGCGGTGTTTCAAAACCTGTTGGATTTTTATTCTTGACAGGAGCGGTTATATCAGCCGGATTTTATAGCATTTTATCGAGGAAACTATCCGAAAACTTTACTCCGTTTGAGATAACATTTGTAATGATGTGGGCCGGTGCAATATTTTTCAATATAATAGATATAATACAGAGAATAAGCAATAACAACCTTATGGACTACTTAAAAGATATAAGTAATTATAATGTGATAGTACCGATTATATATCTTGGAATTTTCTCATCGGTCATAGCTTATATATTGCATAATTTCATGTTGTCAAAGCTGCCTGCAAGCCAGGCCGCAGTATTTGCAAATTTGACGACCATAGTTTCGGTTTTTGCCGGCATTTTAATAAATCACGAAAGCTTTTACTGGTTTCATATACTGGGAGGCATAATGATATTGACAGGCGTTTGGGGTACAAACTATTACGCCAGATCAAAAAATACAAATGCTTTACAGCAAATTAAAAAGAGGCATACATCATAAAGCCAGTACTTTTCTGGAGCGATTAGGATGATTATAAATTGATATAAAAATGCTATAATTACATATAGTGAACTATATAATTAATTCCAGTTTATAGGGAGGTAATATTATGGAATTATTTGATGTTCTGGAAAAGAGACATAGCGTCAGGGCATATAAGGAAAAAGATGTGGAAGAGTGGAAGATCAAAAAAATATTGAATGCTGCTGTGATTGCTCCTACTGCTGCCAACAGACAGGCTTTTAAGATAGTTGTCATAAAGACAAAAGGAAGAGAAAACGAGCTTAAAAAGATTTATGGAAGCGATTGGTTTTCAAAGGCACCTGTTGTGATAGGCATATTTTCCGTGCCCGGCAAGGCATGGACTAAAAGCAGCGGCAAAAATTATGGGGATGTCGATGCAGCAATAGTGATGGATCATATCATACTTTCAGCCACTGATTTAGGATTAGGCACTTGCTGGATAGGAGCATTTAACAGCGACAATGCCAAGAAAATGCTTTTCCCTGATGAAGATGCTGAACCTATTGCTTTTACACCTATAGGATACCCGGCAGATACTGAGTTTAAAAAAATCAGAAAAGACATAAATGAGCTGGTCTTTTATAAATAAGTCTATCTTTCAAGATACTGCTGTTAAGGCATAATTTTAGAGAAGTCGTATTGGCTCTTCTGAAATTGTGCCTTTTAAATATAGCGAGGAATCAAGTGATAAGGCAATATATATTTGGAAGCAATTGATACTATGATATAATAAATAATATATATGCCTGCAGATGGAACTGAAATGGAGGTTATAATATGGATAAGATATTGTTAACGGGTGCGGGAGGCTTTTTGCTCTCCAGGGTATACAATTACTACAAGGATAGATATGAAATATTGCCTTTGAAAAGCAGAGATCTTGATATAACCGACAGCGAAAAGGTATGCCAATCTTTTATGGATTTCAAACCCGATTATGTTATACATGGAGCGGCGATATCATCGACTGAAGTATGCAGAGACAATGAGAAGAAAGCATATAAGGTAAATGTTGAAGGGACCGCCAATGTCGCCATGGCAGCGAGGAAAGCTAACGCAAAGCTGATATATTGCAGCAGTGAGCAAATATTCAACGGAAACCTTGAGAGCGGGCCTTATAATGAGGAAGATATTCCATGTCCAAATACCGTGTACGGCAAAACCAAGCTTGAAGGTGAAAAAAAGATAGCACAAGTTCTAAATGATGCCGTAATAATGAGGTTGACATGGCTTTTTTCTCTTCCCGAGAGGAATATGAGAGTGAACAAAAACATACTCTGGAATGTGGTGTCCGGCATGCTAAAAGGTGAAGTCGTAAAGCTTCCTTCCCATGAATACAGGGGCCACACATATGTGTACGATCTGATACAGCACATACCGGATATCTTAAATCTTCCTGCTGGAATATACCATACCGGAAGCATGAATGACGAATCCACATATGATGTTGGAGTACATATATTGAAAACTATGGGATTTAAAGAAAGGGCGGATAAGCTGATACAAAGGGATGATGAGAGATATAAAGAAAAACCGCGGGACATCAGGATTGATACAAACAAGCTTGCTTCGCACGGCATAAAATTTGAGAACACAATGGATGGAATCGAAAGAGCTATAAAAGATTTCGGTTTGATGTTTTAACGCCTTGCATGGTATCCATGCCTTTGTTAAGTTTTCGGTAAATTGCTAAAATGAATCCTAAAACTTTTACTGGTTTTGGCAAAGTAAATTTGCAAAAGTTTTTGATTGGGTATAGGCATGGTTTTAGGACTTAAAAAGCGCGGACGAGCGAACAAGATGCTCAAAATCAGCGTCTTTGTTAAATAGACAAATATTGAAAAGGAGGCATTATATGAAAGCGGTTGCTGTTTTAAAAAATATACTGGCAGGCCTTTATAAAAGCATAAAGCGATTTCCGTTGAGCATACTGTTTTCGCTTTCTACTGCTGCAATACTGATTGTGATATCGGAAATGCAGCCAATCAGAGATGGATCCATAAGAGAGATGTTATATAGGCTGGCTATGACCGCGGCTTTAGGAATACCTCTTTCGCTTTGTATAAAGCTCTTGTATGAAAGAGATGATAGCAAAAACGACATAAAGCTTGCAGCAATGTATGGCGCAGGGATTGCAGCGCTTATCTTATATTACTTTTTCCTGCTGGGCAAACTTAATATGGTTTCAAATACAAGATATGCCGGAATAAGCATTGCTTTATATCTGGTATTTTTATATATACCATATCTGCCTCGCAGAGAGAATTATGAAAAATACGTGATAAAGGTGATGACAAGTTTTTTTATTACGGCCATCTATTCAGCAGTGCTTTACGGAGGCTTGTCTGCGATATGGTTTACTGTGAATAAATTGCTTGGAGTAAATATCACAAGTGAAATATATTATTATACTTGGCTGGCAGTGGTATTTGGATTTGCGCCGGCATATTTCCTGACAGGAGTCCCGCTTTATGGACAAAAGCTTGAGAGCGAGAGTTTCCCTAAACTTTTAAATATACTGCTTTTATATATAGTCATGCCTCTTCTGGCAATTTACACATTTATACTGTATATATATTTTGCAAAAATAATATTTACAAGAGTATGGCCGCAAGGTCTGGTTTCTAATCTTGTGCTCTGGTATTCGGTGATTGATGCCGCAACCCTTTTCTTCATAACACCTGTAAGGCATGAAAACAGGTGGGCCGATGTCTTTCTTAAATGGTCCCCGAGGATCATACTGCCTTTGCTTGCGATGATGTTTGTGTCCATGGGCATAAGGGTGAATGCATATGGAATAACTGAAAATAGATACTATGTTATAGTCCTCGGATTATGGGTTTCATGTATTATGGTTTATTTTGCATTTTCAAAGAAAATGATAAATGTAATTTTGCCTGTTACACTTTCGGCAGTTGCGATAATATCGGTGATAGGCCCATTTAGCAGCTATTCTGTTTCAAAATGGAGCCAGAATAAAAGATTTGAAGGAATACTATCAAAAAATGGAATGCTTGAAGGCAGAAAGATAAAACTATCCAATACTATTTCGAGCAAGGATAAAATCGAGATAAGCAGCATATTGAATTACTTTATGAGAAACCATGACCTAAAAGATGTAAGCCTGCTTCCTGATGATTTTAAAATGGAAAATATGGATAAAGTATTTGGATTTCCTTATGAACCTACACAGGAGAATAGGAATGATTATTTCGATTTTATGATTGATGCAAATGGAGGCCCTATAGATATTAAAGGCTATGATTATATGTTTGAATCCATATCAAACAGAACGGGCAATTCCAAAAATCCTTTAGATGCTGTATATGATTCCCAATCCGGGATTTTAAAGATAAACCATAATGGAAAGACTGTATATGAAAAAAATATGAGCTCGATTTTAGATGAACTGATTAAAAAGCATAGTGCTACCACAAATAAAAATGCATTACCTGCAGAAGACATGATATTTACCGATGAAAATGAGTCCGTAAAGGTAAAGTTTATAATAAAATATATATCCGGAAGAAAGGACAATGCAGGAGGGAATGTACTAAACGGTATTGAATTCAATATGCTTGTCAACTATATTGATGATAAGCTTTAGCTGTGAAGTATATGATTTGCGTGCAGGATAGGAGAAATAATTAGAACAAATTATATGTATGCTGCGGAAAATACTGTATGGGAGGAATATAAATGAGAGATATAAGACTTAATAAACTGGCAAAACTTCTGGTGAATTATTCAACAGGGGTAAAAAAGGGCGATTTTGTATTCATACAATGCGATGAAGTTGCAAAGCCATGGATGGTGGAAGTGGCAAAAGAAGCGATAAAGGCTGGCGGTCATGTTGAAACCGTATTGACAAGCGATGAGATAGGCGAGGTGAAACTGAAATACAGCAGTGACGAACAGCTTAAAGAGGAAAATTTTTTGCTGAAAAACATGCTTGCAAAAGCAGATGTATGGCTTACGGCCTGGGGAACCAGAAATACCAGATCACGTTCGAACATAGACCCTGAAAAAATAAAACTGTCTTCGCAGGGAGCCTCAAGCTGGAGAAAGATATATTCCGAAAGAATGGGAAATGGTTCTCTAAGATGGTGCGGAACGCAGTTCCCAACTGATGCGGATGCGCAGGAGGCTTCAATGAGCCTTTCCGAATACGAAGATTTTGTTTATAAAGCCGGCAGATTGGATAAGGAAGATCCTATTTCTGAATGGAAAAGAATAAGCTTGGAACAGGAGAAATGGGTAAAATACCTTGACACTAAAAATGAGATCCATATTATATCTGAAGGAACTGATATAAGAGTCGGAGTAAAGAATAGAAAATGGATTAACTGTGATGGCAAAGAGAATTTTCCTGATGGAGAAGTATTTACATCACCTGTAGATGACGATATCAACGGATATATAACGTTCAGTTTCCCGGGAATTTATGCCGGAAAAGAGATAGAAGGCATAAGGCTTGAGGTAAAGGATGGCAAACTAGTAAAGGCAAATGCCAAAAAAGGTGAGGATCTTTTGCATTCACTGCTTCAAACCGATTCAGGCGCTTCCAAGTTTGGCGAAGTTGCCATAGGGACCAATTATGGAATTCAGAAATTTACGAGGAATATGCTCTTTGATGAGAAAATAGGGGGAACAATCCACATGGCACTCGGAGACTCGATGCCTGAAGCCGGAGGGAAAAACAGATCGACCATACATTGGGATATGCTCTGCGATATGAGAAATGGCGGAAAGATTTACGCTGATGGAGAGCTTTTCTATGAAGACGGGCATTTTATAGAAAGATAAAAATGTCGTATATACTGCACAGTGGCTGATACACAATGCACAAAAATACATTGTGTATCAGCCACTGTATTGTTATGTCCATGAAATAGCTGCATGGACAAGATATCTTATTTTATATCGGCTTTGATTCTTTTGAGCCTTTTCATTACATCATTGGCCCCTCTGCCAAAGTAATCATGAAGTATCTTATATTCGGAATATAGTTTGTCATATGTTTTAGCATTTTCAGGTATAGGTTTGAAGTATTCTTCTTTGACTTTGCTCATATGTTTGGCAGCATCGACTACTGAATCATATCCTCCCTTTGATCTGCCTGCGGCAAGCGCACCGAACATTGCGGAGCCGAGCGCTGGCGCTTGAGGCGAGCCTGAAATCCTTATCTCCATGTTTGTGACATCGGAATAGATCTGCATTATCAGTTTATTTTTTTCAGCTATTCCGCCGGCAGCATAAAGCTCATTTATAGGAACGCCATTTTCACGGAAGTTTTCAATTATCATACGCGTGCCATATGCAGTTGCTTCTATTAGTGCTCTGTAAATCTCTTCAGGCTTTGTAAGGAGTGTGCATCCTAAAAGCAGTCCTGTCAGGTCAACATCCACGAGCACGGAACGGTTCCCATTCCACCAGTCCAGAGCAATGAGGCCGCTTTCACCGACTTTGAGCCTGCTTGCTTTTTGAGTCAATAGTTCATGTATGTCTATGCCCTCTGTCCTTGCCTCTTTTTCATAACTTTCAGGTACGCAGTTTTTTACAAACCAGTCGAAATGATCTCCGACGCATGATTGGCCTGCTTCATATCCAAAATATCCGGGGAGTATGCCGTCTTCAACCACTCCGCATATTCCCGGAACTGTTTTTTCTTCAGTTCCAAGTACCATATGGCATGTGGAAGTTCCCATTATCATGAGCATCTTGCCAGGCTCGGTTATACCGACTGCAGGAACTGCAACATGTGCATCCACATTCCCGACCGCAACAGCTGTTCCCGGCAACAGCCCTGTAAGATCGGCTGCTTTAGGAGTTATTTCACCTGCTTTTGATCCTATAGGATATATGTTACGGCTCAATTTGGTATCGACGAGGTTTCTAAGCCTTGGATCAAGAGCACTGAAAAATCCGCATGAAGGATATCCTTTCCTTTTGTTCCATATAGCCTTGTATCCGGCAGTACAGCTGTTTCTTCTTTCCTCTCCGGTAAGCTTGAGTATTATCCAGTCGGTCGCTTCGATGAATTTACCGGTCCTATCATATATTTCAGGTGCTTCATTTAATACTTGCCATATTTTAGGAATCATCCATTCTGAAGAAATTTTGCCTCCGTAAAAATTGAGAAAGTCTTCATTCCTTTCACGTGCAATTTTATTGAGCATATTTGCTTCATGCTGAGCTGAATGGTGTTTCCAAAGTTTCACATAAGCATGAGGGTTTGACTTATACTCGTCGTAAAAGCAGAGAGGAGTTCCGTCATTATCTATAGGTAGTATTGTGCATGCAGTAAAATCGATGCCTATGCCTATGACATCGATAGGATTCACGTTGCCTTTTTTCAATACATCAGGAATGGTTTCATGCAATACATCAAGATAATCCTGAGGATGCTGAAGTGCCCAGTCGGATTCCAATCTTGTTTTGCCGTCCGGCAGATATTCATCCATTACTCCATGAGCATAAACTTTTACTGAAGTTGCAATTTCTTTTCCTGTATCCACCTCTACGAGCAGCGCTCTTCCCGTTTTGGTGCCAAAGTCAATGCCTATTGCATACTTTTTGCCCATTTGATCATCCCCTTTTTTTATATATTGGCTATGTCAAAGTATAGTGTTGATTTTTGAGCAATCCAAGTGAACAGCGAACAGGATGCTCAAAATCAACACTTTTGTTTAATAGAACCTATATATTAAGATTTTAAATTATTTAAAGGGATTTTCGCCCTTATACATCATAGATGCGGGATGGTTGAACGAAATATCTTCAATTCCAATCATCTTCATAGCTTCATAAAGCGCTTTTCCTGCATGTTTGAATGCTATTCCTGCATGATGAGGATATCCTTTTTCAATGAGCACATGTCTGTAGAATCTGGCCATTTCATTTACGGCAAATACTCCTATGCTGCCGAATGAGTTAGGATTTACATCTATGACTTCTCCCTCAGCTACATAGCTTCTCAATGTGCAATCGGCACTTCCCTGCAGCCTGAATAAGGTTATATCTCCGGGCCTTATTGTTCCTTCAAGCGTCCCTCTTGTTATATTTGGCTCTTTTCCAGGCTCAAGGCTGCGATGCATGATGAGTTGATAGCCCATGGCAGCGTTATTTATATGGCACATAGGTGTATTTCCGCAATGGAATCCCATGAATGTATCATCGAGCCTGTAATTTTTAAATTTATCCTTGTTGCTTTCATACAAATCCTTTGGAACTGTGTTGTTTATGTCAAGAAGCGTAGGAGGCATATTTGTTGCACATGTTATTATATATTCACTAAGAGCGCCATATATATCTACTTCACAGGATACAGGTATCCCTGTTGAAGCAAGTCTTGAATTTACATAGCATGGGACAAAACCAAACTGAGTCTGGAATGCAGGCCAGCATTTGTTTGCAAAGATAGCATACCTGGATGCGCCCATGTTTTGCTCTATCCAATCCTTTAGCGTGAGCTCGTATTGTGCAAGCTTTGGAAGTATTCCCGGGTATTTGTTGCCTGCTTTAAGTTCATTCTCCATTTCGCTTACGATTGAAGGAATCCTTTTGTCACCTTCATGCTTATTGAAAGATTCAAATAAGTCAAGCTCCGAATTTTCCATAATCTCTACTCCGATGTCATATAACGGCTTTATTGGTGCATTGCAGGCCAGAAAATCCTGGGGCCTCGGACCGAAGCTGAAAATCTTTAACTCCTTAAGTCCAAGTATCACTCTTGCGATATCTTTAAAATCGTTTATCATATTCGCGATCTCATCGCATGTACCCACAGGATATTCGGGTATATACGGGCGGAGTTTTCTAAGTTTTAGATTATATGAAGCATTCAGCATTCCGCAATATGCGTCACCGCGGCCATTGATGAGATCCTTATATGTTTCTTCAGCAGCAGCTGCAAACATCACCGGGCCGCAGAACTTCTGCGCTAATAATGTCTCAGGGCCTTCAGGTCCAAAATTTCCAAGATAGATGACGAGAGCATTTATATTATTTGCTTCAATTTCTTTTATGGCTTTTTGTACATCCTTTTCATTTTCAATAGTTGTTTTTAACTCATATATATCTATTTTTTTATCATTACAGGCTTTTGCGACTTCGCTCCTTCTCTTTTGGCTAAGTTCAATGGGAAAACAGTCCCTGCTTACAGCTGCAAGACCGAGCCTTAAATCTGGAACATTAATCATATAGCAACCCCCCAAAAATAAAATATTTTCAGAACATTTTAATTATACTATATAAAACATGTACGTACAACATAAAACTGAATTATATTTCCAAATATGCTCTCAAAACGGCTGAAGATTGAATTTGAATACCGCATGCCTAACTGAAAAAAATTTGTTTGCCATAATCAAGATAAAATGACTTCAGGCCAATAGTAGGGTGGATAAACAATATTCAGACTTGAGGTAATGGCTCTTTTATAGTAGTATGGGATTTATGGAATATATTTCTCTAAAAAATATAGTTGTCTTGGAAACCCGGTATATATTTTTAGAATTATTTGATTACTGATATAAATAAAATTATTTAAAAAAATCACAATTCTACTTGATATAATTTAATTTTTCTTATAAAATAAAGGGGATGTACGTACAACCCAATTGGAGGATAAATATAATGACAGATATAGAAAATTCCGCACCAAAATACCATGTGGTAGAAGGATATATAAAAGATCTTATAGATAAAGGTGAATTGCTTCCAGGTGATCAGCTCCCTTCAGAAAACGAGCTTGTGCGTCAATTCAACGTAAGCAGGCATACTGTGAGGCAGGCGCTTGGAGAGCTTGGAATGAAAGGCTGGATATATAAAGAAAAGGGTAAAGGAACATTCTGCGCTTATCGCAAAAGTGTCCAGAAAAATAAGTCTGTGATGGTTCTTACAACATATATTTCAGATTATATTTTTCCATTTATCATAAAGGGAATAGAAGATGTGCTGAGTTCTCAAGGCTATTCGCTGATACTTGCAAACACCGATAATGATAAAGAAAAAGAAGCTCATTGCATGGAAAATTTTTTGAGTCATGATATTGCAGGCATGATCATAGAACCTACGGCAAGTGCTCTTGGAAATCCTAATATAGAGTACTTCAAGGAGCTGGAGAGACGGAATGTCAAGTATATAATGATAAACGCCGTGTATGATGATCTCGATCCGGCTTACATAATAATGGATGATGAACTCGGCGGTTTCAGGGCCACAAATTATTTATTGCAAATAGGACATCGCAAAATAGCCGGGATTTTTAAATCCGACGATATGCAGGGAATAAGGCGTAAACAAGGCTTTATGAGAGCACTGGCTCAATTTGACATCACACTTCCAAAAGGCTATGTAGGCAGTTATAATACTATGCAGATGTCTTCATATCCATATCAATTTACAAAGAACTTGCTTGAGAGGGAAGACAGACCTACGGCCATTGTATGCTACAATGATCAGATAGCGATAAATATACTGGAAGCCATAAGGGAAGAAGGACTTAAAGTCCCTGATGATATATCGGTTATCGGATATGATGATTCGAATCTTGCAGTTGCATCGGAAGTGAAACTTACTACTATAAAACACCCCAAAAAGGAAATGGGGACGAAATCAGCACAGTATCTCATAGATATGATAGAAGGCAATGTTGAAAAACCTAGAATGATATATCAACCTGAGCTTATAGTGCGTTCCTCTTGCAGAGGAATCAGTAGAGAATAAAATAAGGTTATGTTAAACAAAGATGTTGATTTTGAGCATCCCGTTCGCCAGTTCGCACTTTATAAGTTCTAAGGCTCATTGCTCTCGTTCATCAAGAACTTTTGCAAACTCGCTACGCTCAAGCAAGCAAAAGTT
>CALCDS010000149.1 GCA_937900065.1 uncultured Clostridiaceae bacterium
AGCTTTTCCAATTCCTCTTTAATTATCTGGTTGACCACCTTTGGATTAGCCTTTCCCTTTGATGCTTTCATAACCTGGCCTACAAGAAAGCCGATCACCCTGGTCTTTCCATTTTTATAATCAGTTACAGATTGTGCATTCTTTGAGAGCACTTCCATGACAATATCATGTATAAGGTTTGCATCACTGTTTTGCACAAGTCCTTTTTCCTTGACTATCGCTTTTGGACTTTCTCCGGATCCAAACATTTCAGAGAACACCTTTTTGGCTGCTGTTTTGCTTATGGTGCCCTTATCTATCAGCATCAGAAGCTGTGCAAGATCAGAAGGCTTAAACTTTATATCGTCTATTTCGATCTCATCTTCCTTCATCAGCCTCATCATCTCTCCCATGATCCAGTTGCTTGCAGCTTTGGGATCACATCCGCACTTTACACAGTCCTCGAAAAAGTCTGACAGCTTTTGAGATGAAGTTAAGATCCCCGCATCATATGCCGGAAGATCATAATCGTTTATAAAACGGTTCTTCTTCTTATCAGGAAGCTCCGGAAGGCTGCGTCTTATATCTTCAATCCACTCGCTGCTTACATTTATAGTGACAAGATCAGGCTCGGGAAAATACCTGTAATCATGAGCCTGCTCCTTGCTTCTCATTATGGATGTTATATCCCTCTGGTCATCCCACCTTCTGGTTTCCTGATGGATCACTCCCTTCTGGCCCAATACCTCAAGCTGTCTTGACCTTTCATACTCAAGAGCCTTCTCAAGCGCTTTAAACGAATTCATGTTCTTGATCTCGGTCTTGGTTCCAAACCTTTCTTCGCCTTCAGGCCTTAGAGAAATATTGGCATCACATCTTAAGGAGCCTTCCTCCATCCTGCAGTCGGAAACGCCTATATACTGAAGTATGCTTCTCAACTTTTCAAGATAGAGCCTTGCCTCTTCAGGAGAGCGCATGTCAGGCTTTGATACGATTTCTATTAAAGGCACGCCGGCCCTGTTATAATCGACCAATGAGCCTTGGGACAGATGGAGCAATTTCCCGGCATCCTCTTCAATATGTATCCTTTCAATTCCTATCTTCTTGATTCCGCCTTCATTCTCAATCTCTATAAAGCCTTCGGTGCAGAGAGGGTATTCATCCTGGGTTATCTGGTAGTCTTTCGGGCAATCCGGATAGAAATAATTTTTCCTTGCCATGCTTGATATCTGCGTTATGCTGCAATTCGTGGCAAGTCCGGCCCTTATAGCATATTCAACGACCTTTTTATTCACTTTAGGCAGGCTTCCAGGAAGGCCCAGGCAGACAGGGCAGCAGTGAGTGTTCGGCTCTCCGCCGAATTCAGTGCTGCAGCCGCAGTATATTTTGGTTGCTGTAGACAATTCAGCATGGACTTCAAGTCCTATTATCGTTTCGTAATTCATTACTCTCCCTCCCTTATTTCAGGCGTCATCTTATGGTAATTTGTATTCTTCTGGAATGCATACCCGGCTTTAATCAGTTTGTATTCATCAAAATAATTTCCTATAAGCTGCATTCCAACAGGCAAATTGTTTAAAAAGCCGCACGGCAACGACATTCCGCATACGCCCGCTATGTTTATAGGCACGGTGCATATATCGGACATATACATTGAAAGAGGATTTTGAGTCTTTTCCCCTATCTTGAATGCAGTAGTCGGCGATGTGGGCGATATGAGTATATCGCATTTTTTGAATGCATCTTCAAAATCCTGCTTTATCAAGCTTCTGACCTTCATTGCCTTTTTATAATATGCATCATAATATCCGGCTGAAAGGACATATGTGCCAAGCATTATCCTTCTTTTTACTTCATCCCCGAAACCTTTGCTCCTGGATTTAGTATATATGTCTATTGCATCCGTGTAATCCTTTGCCCTGTAACCATACTTTATCCCGTCATAACGGGCGAGGTTTGAGCTGGCTTCGGCGCTTGAAAGTATGTAATATACTGCAAGAGAATATTCAGTATGTGGAAGCGAAACCTCGAATACCTCGGTGCCTAAAGATTTGAATATGTCAATGGCTTCAAATACCGATTTTTTGACTTTCTCATCTATTCCCTCTTTGAAATATTCAACAGGTATTCCAATCTTCATGCCCCTTATATCGCCTGTAAGCGCTTTTCTGTAATCCATGGTTTGCCTGTTATATGAAGTTGAATCCTTTGCATCGTATCCTGCTATAGCATTCAGGATAAGCGCCATGTCGTGTACATCCCTCGTAAACGGACTTATCTGGTCAAGAGATGATGCAAAGGCTATAAGTCCATATCTTGATACAAGCCCATAGGTAGGTTTTAAACCCGCCAAGCCGCATAGAGACGCGGGCTGCCTTACTGATCCGCCAGTATCCGTGCCAAGTGCAAACGCTGCTTCACCTGAAGCAACAGCCGCAGCCGAACCGCCGCTTGAGCCTCCAGGCACCCTGTCAATATCCCATGGATTCTTAACTTTTTTAAATGCTGAATTCTCATTGGATGAACCCATTGCAAACTCATCCATATTGGTCTTTCCTATCAAAACCGCTCTCGCTTTATAAAGCTTTTCAGTTACGCTTGCATCGTATGGGGGAACAAATCCCTCAAGCATCTTTGAAGCGCACGTGGTTGGGATGCCCTTTGTGCATATATTGTCCTTAAGTGCAAAAGGCACTCCTTCAATGCATCCTATTTCCTCTCCCTTGGAGATTTTCTCGTCCACCTTGTCCGCAGCTTTTCTTGCTTCCTCATAATTTTTGTTAAGATAAGCTCCTATCGTACCATCATATTTTTCAATCCGCTCAATACAACTGTCAACCAGTTCCTTATCTGTAACCTGTTTTTTAACCAGCAAGTCATGTATTTTATGGGCTGTCAAAAAATTTTCCATATAAGCCCCTCCTATCCTTCAATTATCCTTGGTACTTTGAAATATCCGTGCAGCTTATCCGGAGCATTCATAAGCACTTCTTCCCTGTCAAGGCTTTCTTCAAGCTCATCTTCCCTTAGCGCATTTTCTATATGTACCGGGTTTGCAAGAGGCTCTATATTTTCAGTGTCAAGCTCATCAAGTTTATTTACATAATCCAGCACATTATTTAAATCATGTGTAAACCTGTCAATCTCTTCAGATTTAAACTCAAGCCTGGCAAGTTCCGCTACATACTGCACATCTTTTCTGCTAACTCCCATCATATCAGCTCCTTACGCTTTTTTTCATTCGAACCACATATCTAATTATAGCAAAGGCATATTAAAAATAAAAATATTAATGAAGTCTTTGCTGAAAGACATTGCACTCTTTAAATAGAAAATTCTATAGTGTGGCTTTTTTCCCAGTAAGTCCTGGCATCTAAAGGTATCTTATAATCATGTATAAAAAATACCTGTATGGCTCCTCCAGGCTTTATATTTTTCAATAATATCTTTTCACTATAAGCCTCTCCATCTTTTACATCAAACTTCACCTCCAACTCATTGCCTTTGATCTTGGAATATTTAAATTCATCCGGAAGCTTTAAAAATGTTTCTCCCAATTTTTTTGAGTCGTAATTACTGTCTGATGATATGATTTGAAACCGCTTGGGATCATATCTTACTATAAGATCATCTTCATTTCCATTGAAGCCGAATATTTGAATCTTTCTCTTCCATTCTATACCTATATTCAATATATAATCCGAATCATCCTGCTTTGTTATATCGGCTTTCAAATCAGCATCCTCTTCCGTGCTTTTGTAACTTCCGATATAGTAGAATATACAAAACGATAAAAGCACAGTACATGTAAAGGCTAATGCCATAAAATATTTAAAATATTTCGGATCAAACATAAAAGACAATATGACGATAATCGAAATAGCAATGATTGCACAGGCTGTATTAGAATATACCAAGCTTATCACCTCGGTCATAATCCGCTTTATAGGCATCTATTTTAATAAATATTACATCAAACAATATATAGTCTAGTTTCATAATATATTTTTATTCTAAGAAATTGCGATTAATACATGCACTGCGGCCGTCACAAATAAACATACCTTATTCTATCCAATATGGTACTATAATGATGTAAACATAAATCAATATAGAAGGACGTGAACCGGTATGTATAAAAATATCATATTCGATATAGACGGCACATTATTGGACAGTAAAAATGCAATCCTTACATCGCTTAGAGATGCGTTATATGATGAAACCAAACATGAATACAGCCTGTCTGAACTTTACTTTTCATTTGGGATTACAGGCGATGCGGCTTTAAGGCAGCTAAAAATCAAAAACATAAAAGGCGTAGGAATAAGATGGATAGATTATTATAAAAAACATATCGCTGATATAAAGCTTTTCGATGGAATAGAAGAAGTGATCAAAAAACTATACTCGATGAATATATATATTGGAATCGTAACATCAAAATACGATATAGAATTTAAAAACGATTTCCTTAGATTTGATATAAGCAAGTATTTCAAACCTGTAATATGCGCAGAGGACACTGAAAAACATAAACCGGATCCTGATCCGATACTTAAATTCATAGAGGTTGCAAAGATTAAAAAGTCGGAAACGATATATATAGGTGATGCCGTATATGATATGTTGTGTGC
>CALCDS010000150.1 GCA_937900065.1 uncultured Clostridiaceae bacterium
TCCACAATGGAGGCGGAGTCGGCATAGGCAAAGCCATAAACGGCGGTTTTGGACTGGTGCTTGACGGAAGCAGCAGGGTTGACGATGTGATAAGTTCGGCAATATCATGGGATGTCATGGGAGGAGTTGCAAGAAGGTCATGGGCAAGAAATGAGAATTCTATTGCCACAAGCATAGAGCATAATAAAAAGAGCAGCGATCATATAACACTGCCTTTTATGCCAAAAGAAGGGCTTGTTGAAAAACTTGTGGAAGATATGTTTGAAGAAAAATAAGCTTACATTGGCCAAATAAATTTATGATATGCGAGGGAATCGATATGGCAGAAATAGTTGAATGTGTACCTAATTTTAGCGAGGGAAGGGAAAAGTCGGTAATCGAATCTATCGTTGATGAGGCGAGAAAAATAAAAGGTGTGAAACTTCTTGATTATCATCCTGACGCTGATCACAACAGAACGGTCGTAACCTTTATAGGAAATCCCAAGGACGTGGAAAATGCGGCCTTTAACATGACTAAAATGGCATCAAAGCTTATTGACATGTCAGTTCACCATGGCGCACATCCCAGGATGGGCGCCATGGATGTGGTGCCTTTTATACCGGTTTTGGGGATCACCATGGATGAGTGCATCAAAATGGCAAAAAGGACGGCAAAAAGGATTGGAGATGAGCTTGGCATACCGGTATACCTTTATGAAGAAGCTGCATCTATCCCTGAAAGGAAAAACCTTGCCTATATCAGAAAAGGGCAGTATGAGGGCTTTTTTGATAAGATAAAATATGATGAGTGGAGGCCGGATTTCGGTCCTCAAAGCATGAATGTAAAATCAGGGGCAACGGCTGTCGGGGCAAGGGTTCCGCTTGTAGCTTTCAATGTGAACCTTAATACAAGCGACATTGAAATTGCTAAAGCCATAGCAAGAAAGGTAAGGTTCATAGGAGGAGGGCTTAGATATGTAAAAGCGATGGGGGTAAGGCTTGAGGAAAGAAACATCGTACAGGTATCCATGAACCTTGTAAACTATAAGGGCACTTCAATTTACCAGGCATTTGAAATGGTGAAGATGGAAGCTAAAAGATACGGAGTTTCTGCAATTGGAAGCGAGATAATAGGACTTGTGCCTATGGAGGCTTTGATCGACTGTGCACAATATTATCTTAAAGTTGAGGATTTTACAATGAATCAGGTGCTCGAAAAGAGGATGCTGGAATAGGAGGAGATAACATGCTGATTGATATGACGCTTGAAAAATATATAAGAGAGTCGGCGTTAGGTTCACCGACGCCGGGAGGAGGAAGCGTATGTGCCCTGGCAGGGGCATTGGGGGCTTCACTAACATCCATGGTAGGCGAGATAACATTAAAGAAAGAACTTGACAAAAATGAAAAGGAGCATATGGAGGGATTGCTAAAAAAGTGCAAAAGCCTTATAGAGCGATTAGAAAAGGGAGTGGATGCCGATCCTGCTGTATTCAACAAGGTAATGGATGCATACCATATGGCAAAAACATCTGATGAGGACAAGAGTGCAAGATCAAAAGCCATACAAACATCTCTCAAGGAAGCGTCTGATCTTCCATATCAGACAGCTCTCCTTTGCCTTGATGTCATGAACATGTCCATAGATATGCTGAATTCAGGCACTAAGAGCGCTGCAAGCGATGCCTCGGTAGCCGGTTTTTTAGGATATGCCGGCTTAAACGGTGCATTATACAATGTAAAGATAAACTTAAAGAACATAAAAGATGTGGATTATGTGAACAAAATGAAATCAAATGTGGATGATTTGATTTCAAAAAGTGAGATGCTTATATCAAAATTAAAATCATTGTCGTCGGACATAATCGGGTAGGTGGGGCTGATGCGCTTGCTGGTTAAGAATATTTCGAGTCTTGTAACCATGGGAGGAAAAAACGGTCCAAGATGCGGCAGCGAAATGATGGACGCAAAAATCATCCATGACGGATGGGTAGCTGTGGAGGATGACAGGATAATGTCCCTAGGCTCGGGCAAAGCACCTGATAAAAACTTTGAAACCGTGATAGATGCCAGGGGAAAGACAGTCACTCCAGGGCTTATAGACCCGCATACCCATCTTATTTACGGCGGCTCGAGGGAAAATGAGCTTGAAATGAAGCTTAAAGGTGCTTCTTATATTGACATACTTAAAGCCGGTGGCGGGATTTTAAGCACTGTCAAAGCCACAAGGGCCATGTCAAAGGAAGAATTAAAACAAAGTGCTAAAAAAAGCCTGCTTGAAATGCTCAAATATGGGACGACCACATGCGAGGCTAAATCAGGTTATGGCCTGAACCTTAAAGATGAGATAAAATCGCTTGAAGCGATACGCGAGCTAAACTTCGAGCAGCCCGTGACTTTGATTCCCACGTATTTGGGGGCTCATGCAGTTCCACTTGAATACAAAAACTGCAGGGAGATGTATATAAAAGAAATGATTGAAGATGTCATACCGATAATATCGCGCAGAAAGCTTGCTGAATTCATAGACTGTTTCTGCGAGGAAGGTGTATTTTCGATAGATGAATCGAGGCGCATACTCAAAGCCGGAATCGATGCGGGATTAAAAGCAAAAATACATGCTGATGAAATGGAACCCATGGGCGGGGCCCGTCTTGCAGCTGAACTCAAGGCCGTATCCGCTGATCACCTTCTTGCGGCAGACGAGGAGGGCCTGATTTCTATGAGGGATAGCGGCGTGATACCTGTGCTCCTTCCGGCGACTTCATTTTACCTTATGCTTGGGAAGTATGCGGATGCAAGAAAGATGATAGAGCTTGGACTTCCAGTGGCTTTGGCAACGGATTATAATCCGGGGACATGCCCCACGGAGTCACTGCAGACTGTAATGACTTTTGCCTGCTTTGGAATGAAAATGGCTCCAAAGGAAATAATCACGGCAATGACCATGAATGCTGCCTGCGCTATATCAAGGGAGAATGAGATCGGGAGCATAGAAGAAGGTAAAAAGGCGGACATTGTGATATTTGACTGCCCTAATTTAAATTACATCGTCTATCATTTCGGAATCAACCATGTGAGCATTGTGATAAAGAATGGTAAAATAGTAGTAAATAATACAAATGGCGGCATATAAAAGGTAAGAAAATAGAGCCTTAGAACTTAAAAAGCGTGAACGAGCAGACAAGGATGCTCGAAATCAACATCTCTGTTTAATAGAGCCGACTTTAAAATATGCCGCCGGTTTAAATGAAAGGCGTGATGAATCCATGAAAACCGATATTGAGATAGCTCAGCATGCTAAAATGCAAAACATATTGGATATTGCAAAGAGTCTTGGATTGAAAGAAGATGAAGTTGAGCCGTATGGCAAGTACAAGGCAAAGATCAGTTTGGATGTGTTAAAGCGGCTCAAGGATAAAAATGACGGCAAGTTGATACTTGTTACCGCTATAAATCCAACGCCTGCCGGAGAAGGCAAGTCCACTGTAACCGTGGGATTGGGCGATGCTTTAAAAAGGATGGGCAAGAAGACATGTATAGCACTTCGCGAACCTTCATTGGGGCCTGTTTTTGGTATAAAGGGAGGTGCCGCCGGCGGAGGATATGCACAGGTTGTGCCAATGGAAGATATAAACCTCCATTTTACAGGGGACATGCATGCTATAACCGCAGCCAACAATTTGCTCTCTGCTGCAATTGACAATCACATACATCAGGGCAATGCACTCCAGATAGATTCAAGAAGGATAATATGGAAAAGAGTAATGGACATGAACGACAGGGCCTTGAGAAACGTAGTTGTAGGCCTTGGCGGAAAAGCCAACGGTTTTCCCAGAGAAGATTCATTCATGATAACAGTGGCCTCTGAAATAATGGCGATATTATGCCTGTCAACCGATCTTATGGATTTAAAGAGCAGGATATCTAAAATACTTGTGGCATATGACCTTATGGGCAATCCTATTTTTGCAAGAGATCTTAAAGTCCAGGGAGCCATGACGCTTCTCTTAAAGGACGCCATAAAACCAAATCTCGTACAGACGCTCGAGAATACTCCGGCATTTGTACATGGCGGTCCGTTTGCAAACATAGCGCATGGTTGCAACAGCATACTGGCTACGAAAATGGGGCTTAAGCTGTCTGATTACCTTGTAACTGAGGCCGGCTTCGGTGCCGATTTAGGCGCTGAAAAATTTATGGATATAAAGTGCAGGTATGGGAACCTCAAACCATCCTGCGTTGTTATCGTTGCAACCGTAAGGGCTTTGAAACACCATGGGGGAGTGGCTCGTGAAGAACTTCATATTGAAAATCTGGATGCCCTAGGCCGCGGATTTTGCAACCTTGAAAAACAGATAGAAAACATAAGAAAATACGGCATACCTGTAGTGGTTGCAATAAACAGATTTGAAAGCGATACGAAAAGTGAGATAGAGTTTATAGAATCCAAATGCTCATCATTGAATGTCCCGGTATCTCTCTGCGAGGTATGGGCCAGGGGTGGAGCAGGCGGAGAGAATCTGGCACGTATGGTTGTGGATGAAATAAAAAACGGCCGAAATGATTTTAAAGTTCTTTACGATGCAAACCTTCCTATAAAGGACAAGATAAATACCATAGTCAAGGAGATATACGGCGGAAGAGGCGCAGTATTCACAAAGGCTGCTGAAAAACAGATTAAAGAGATTGAAAAAATGGGTCTAGGCAATCTTCCCATATGCATGGCTAAAACTCAGTATTCACTCTCGGATGATCCGGCCTTGCTTGGAAGGCCTGAGGGGTTTGAAGTCACGGTAAGGGAGATAAGGCTATCAAACGGCGCCGGGTTTATAGTGGCGCTGACTGGCGATATAATGACCATGCCCGGCCTTCCTAAGATTCCTGCAGCTGAAAATATAGACATAGATGAAAACGGTACGATCACAGGGCTGTTTTAGCAGGGATGTGAATAACTGTGAATACCGGCATTCATAATGGATTTTATATTGCAATCATTCCTTCATGATGCTACACTAAAAAT
>CALCDS010000151.1 GCA_937900065.1 uncultured Clostridiaceae bacterium
GAGTTTGCAAAAGTTCTTGATAAACGAGGCAATAAGCCTTAGAACTTATAAAGTGTGAACGGGCGAGCGGGATGCTCAAAATCAACATTATACCTTTTAATAAGCCTAAAAGTAAAAAGCAGAAACAATCCATGGGACCGGTCCATTTTGCATCAGGAAAATATTTTATAGGGAGCGGCTGCATATGGGTGATGTAATGTTAGAAAGCGCATATAGAACCATAGTAAAATATGATATGCTTTCCCAAAACGACATAGTGGTGGTCGGTGTATCAGGAGGTCCTGATTCTATGGCATTGCTTCATTTTTTGTATACCTTGGCCGATGAGTATTCTTTAAAGCTTTATGCTGCCCATTTAAACCACATGCTCAGGGGAAGCGAATCGGACGAAGATGCTGAATATGTAAAGGAATACTGTGGAAAATTAAATATACCTTGCACTGTAAGGCATGTTGATATAAATGCCTTGGCAAAAAAATACGGATTGTCGTCTGAAGAAGCAGGAAGGAAGGCCAGATACAAGCTGTTTATGGATGTAGCAAGCCAAATCAAAGCTACAAAGATTGCGCTTGCCCATAATTTAAATGACCAGGCTGAAACAGTGCTCATGAGGATCATGAGAGGCACAGGGCTTGATGGGCTATGCGGCATAAAACCGGTAAGAGATGGGTTATATATAAGGCCTTTAATACACACAATAAGATCTGATATAGAAAAATACTGCAAAGACAACGGCATAACTCCAAGGACAGACAGCACCAACTTAGAACCGATTTATACAAGGAATAAGATAAGGCTTGAACTTATACCCTATATAAAGCATAATTTTAATTCCAATATAGAGCATTCTCTATCATCGATGAGCGACATTTTAAGTGAAGATAATGATTTTATAACAAGTTATGCCGATAATGAATATGACAAGGTTTCAACAGTAAAAGATAACAAGGTTTGCCTGAGTATAAGAGCGCTGAAATATCTTCACATTGCAATAAGGCGAAGGATCATAAGAAAGGCTGTCCTGCAGGTTAAGGGAAATCTTACTGGAATTGAAAGCAAGCATATAGAACTGATTTTAAAGCTTATGGATGAAGGTGATGTAGGAGCTGCGGTTGAACTTCCTGGAAGTATTAAAGTCAGGATAAGCTATGATATTATTGAAATACTAAAAGAAAACGCAAATACTAAAGATGTTTTTTGCCACAGTCTTATCATACCCGGCAGGACTTATATACCTGAGATCAACGGTTTTATAGAGGCTAAAGTATGTGATATAAATTCCGGGTACAGAGATGACACAAGGCTGGTTAAAAGTTTTGATTATGATAAAATAAAAGGCAGCCTATCTGTGAGGTCAAGGGCTGAAGGCGATTATATCGTGCCTCTCGGCATGACCGGCAAGAAAAAAATAAAGGAGCTTTTCATCGATTGCAAGGTTCCCAGAGATGAGAGGGACAGCATACCCTTGATATCGTCGGGAAAAGAAGTGCTATGGGCAGCAGGTTACAAAATGAGCAATAATTATAAGGTCGATGAAAATACAAAAAAAATACTAAAGCTTGAATTTAAACAATTTGGGGGGACTAAAGTGTTAAATGACGTACAAGAGATTTTGATATCAAGAGAGAAACTTGCAAAAAGGATAAAAGAGCTTGGAGTAAGGATATCAGAGGATTATGAGAATAAGGATCTGATGCTTATCGGGGTTTTGAAGGGTTCGGTTCCATTTATGGCAGACCTTCTAAGGGAGATAACGATACCATGTACAATGGATTTCATGGCTGTGTCAAGCTATGGATCTTCTACTCAATCATCAGGTGTTGTGAGGATTTTGAAGGATTTGGATTCAAATATCGAAGATAAGAATGTTTTAATAGTTGAAGACATAATAGATACTGGTTATACATTAAAATATCTTATCGATAATTTGAAATCCAGAAAACCGGCGGATATAAATGTATGCTGCCTTCTTGACAAACCTGATAGGAGAAAAGTAAACTTATCGATAAAGTATACAGGTTTTAAAATACCTGATGCATTTGTGATAGGTTATGGACTTGATTATGCAGAGAAGTATAGGAACCTTCCTTTCGTAGGAATATTAAAAAGAGAAGTGTATCAATGCGAGTAACAAAGATTGTATTTAAAAATTCATTATGTTAAAATAGTTTATTGTGAAAATGTATATTGTTATAGAAAGGGGGGCTAAATATTGAAGAATATATTGCGAAGCGCCAGCCTATGGATACTGATTATGATAACAATTTTTATAGCTGCTACTGCCGTAAGCGGCAATGGGAAGCAGAAAAAGGAAATGATGTACAGCCAGCTTATTGCGGCTATAAAAGAAAAGCAAGTAAGCGAAATTGATATACATGAAGACAAAGTTACAGGCACTCTAAAATCAGGCGAGCAATTTACCGTACCCGCACTGGATGGAAGAGAATTTTATAATGAACTTAGGGATATCAAATCCCAATATAATATTTCGGACTCAGAATTAAAAATAGGACAATTTCCAACACAACCTTTACCTTTCTGGGTTTCAATGCTTCCAACTGCGATTCTGGTTGTGCTTATTATAGCATTTTGGTTTGTGTTCATGCAGCAGTCACAAGGCGGGGGTGGCGGAAGAGG
>CALCDS010000152.1 GCA_937900065.1 uncultured Clostridiaceae bacterium
AGACAAACTAATAATTTAAAGTGCCTTTGGCAAAACATTAAGGAAGTTTGTCTTGATATTCGCTTCGCTCATAATAAGACAAACTAATAATTTAAAGTGCCTTTGGCAAAACATTAAGGAAGTTTGTCTTGCTGCTTGGTTTTGCTTCATAATAAAAATGCAATGAGGTGGTCATATGCCTGAGTTTCATTCGAAACTTCAATCCAAAGAATTAGATGAATTATTTGAGGCTATACTTGTTTTAAAGACTAAAGAGGAATGTTACAGATTTT
Organism: uncultured Clostridiaceae bacterium; assembly: GCA_937900065.1. Lineage (GTDB taxonomy): Bacteria > Bacillota > Clostridia > Clostridiales > Oxobacteraceae > CALCDS01. The sequence goes on from CALCDS010000152.1 coordinate 273, forward strand.
TTGAAGATATATGCACTATAAATGAACTTCAGGACCTGTCGCAAAGGTTGGAAGTTGCTAAAATGCTTAAAGAGAAAAAAACTTACTTTGAGATTGCAGGAAAGACAGGGGCCAGTACAGCGACCATAAGCAGGGTTAACAGGTGCCTCAACTATGGTGCCGATGGTTATAACCTGGTGTTGAAAAGATTATATGATAAAAGCAGCACCTGATGGGTGCTGCTTTTCCGATTGACAGGGGGCCCGACTTTTGTCATAGTATATATTATGATGAAAGGTTCCCCTTTTTTATTTCATAAGCAGCATATAAAAGAGGATTAAAAATTATTTTTGCCGATTTAGAGCAGTCAAAGCGAGATGCAGAGTTTAGTAGACCGATAAAACCGTGATGGTTTTTGTATAAATATCTTTCTGCTTGCTTGGATTGCTCAAAAATCGAAAATAAACTTGAAAGAAACATTTTATATAGAACAACGGAAGGTATGGGTGTTGAAACAGTATGATTGAATCAGCTAAAAGAGATGAATACTTTAAACTCAGGGACAGGATAATAGAGCTAAGCTATAGTCATTTGAATGATCGCCAGAGGGAAGCAGTGCTTAAGACCGATGGGCCTGTGCTCATTTTAGCAGGCGCTGGTTCAGGCAAAACAACGGTATTGGTAAACAGGATAGCAAACCTCATAAAGTTTGGGACCGCATATAAAAGCGATTACATGCCGGATGAGCTTTCCAAGGATGACCTTCAGCTTATGAGGGATTGGATATCATTGAATGAATCCTCATCAGGAAAAATCAAAGGAAATGGAATTGAAGAGCTAACTGGAGTGGGCGTCTATCCCGGGAGCATACTCGCCATAACATTTACAAATAAAGCTGCAGGCGAAATGAGAGACAGGGTGGAGAAGCTTATAGGAGAAGATGCGAGGGATATGTGGATAGGCACGTTCCACGCAGTATGCGCCAGGATATTGAGAAAGGATATAGACCGGTTGGGTTACAATAAAAACTTTACCATATTTGATACAAGCGATCAGCAAACTCTGATGAAGCACTGCATAAAGGAACTGAATGTGGATGAGAAGATGTATCCTCCTAAAATGGTACTGGAAGTTATAAGCAATGCAAAGGATGAACTTAAGACCAGCGATCAATATATTAGAGACAACCAATTTGATTTCAGGGCAAAAAAGATCGGCGAACTATATTCGCTTTATCAGCATAAACTATTTAAAAACAATGCCTTGGACTTTGATGATATGATAATGAAAACAGTTGAGCTTTTGAGCACTCAGAAAGATATATTGGATTATTACCAGCACAAGTTCAAATATATACTTGTCGATGAATACCAGGATACGAATCATGCACAATATGTGCTCATATCGCTCATTGCGTCAAAGCGCAAAAACCTCTGCGTTGTCGGAGACGACGATCAGAGCATATACGGGTGGAGGGGTGCCGATATAAGGAACATACTTGAATTTGAAAAGGAATATCCCGATGCCAAGGTGATAAAACTTGAGCAAAACTACAGGTCGACAAAAGTGATACTTGAAGCTGCAAACGATGTGATAAGACATAATTCCGAAAGGAAGCAGAAGACACTTTGGACCAAGAATGCAGATGGCGATAAGATAACAGTTTATGAAGCCATAAATGAACATGATGAAGCCAAATTCATTGCATCTGAGATACTTAAGGGCGTTGATGAAGGAAGAAACTACAATGAATATGCAGTGCTTTACAGGACAAATGCACAGTCAAGGGTCATTGAGGAAATGTTCATGAATTACAGGATACCTTACAGGATCGTAGGCAGCCTTAAATTCTATGACAGGAAGGAAGTCAAGGATATACTGTCATATCTAAGGCTCATACAGAATCCTGCGGATGATGTGTCCTTAAGAAGGATAATAAACGTGCCTAAGCGAAGCATAGGCGATACCACGGTTGAGAAATTGAGCAAACATGCTCTTTCAAATGGGATGAGCATGCTAAATGCTGCGCTTGATTCGAACAATGTTGAAGGATTGTCTAAAAGGACGGCTCTATCAGTAAATAGATTTGGACAGCTTATTGCAAAATACGCGGATTCATATGATAGTTTCACTATCCCAAACCTGATTGAAAGCATATTGGATGATACGGGTTATATAAGCCAGCTTGAAGCATCCGGGGAAGTTGAGGACGAGACGAGGATAGAAAACATACAGGAGTTTGTCTCGGCTGCAGCCGAATTTGAAAAAACGAGCGAGGATAAATCGCTTGGAGCTTTTCTTGAAAGCGTTGCCTTGATATCGGATATAGATACTGTAGAAGATGACGAGCATGCCGTAATAATAATGACATTGCACAGTGCAAAGGGATTGGAGTTCCCAGTCGTGTTCATGGCCGGGATGGAGCAAGGGGTATTCCCGCACATACAGTCCATGGAAAATGAGGAAGACCTTGAGGAAGAAAGAAGGCTGTGTTATGTCGGCATAACAAGAGCCAAGGAGAAACTTTATATGTCATATGCATTTGAGAGGACCATCTTCGGCAGGACCCAGTGCAATGGCGTATCGGAATTTTTAGACGAGATACCTAAAAATTGCATCGAAGGCATGGAAACAAAGCCTGCCTCAAGAACAAAGGAACAGAGGGTTGAAAATATAATAAAAAGGCCTCCCATACTTTCAATAAAGGAAGAGAAAGCTATTTTGGACAGTGGCAAGATTAAGATCGGAAGAAAGGTCAACCATAAAAAGTGGGGGCTTGGGACAATCATATCGGCGGTAAAAGTCAAAGACGATTGTGAAATAACGGTTGCATTTGACAGCCAGGGAATAAAGAAGCTTTCAGCCAAATATGCGCCGTTGGAGTTTTTAAGCTAGGTTCTATAGTAGATATGTTGACTTTTGAGCATCCTTGTTCGCCCGTTCACGCTTTTTAAGTTCTAAGGCGAGATTGCCTTGCTTATCAAGAACTTTTGCAACTCGTTTCACTCAGACAAGCAAAAGTTCTAGGATTCGCTTCGGCAATCTCGCCAAGAACTTAGCAAAAGTGTTCACACCACTCACTTGGATTGCTCAAAAATCAACATTATGTTTTAATATAATAGATATCTATTGATATGAGATACTCTCTCTGCATAGGGGAAATAAATCATACTTTGATAGAGCTTTAATTTAGGTAACTTGAGTTAAAGGGATTAAAAAGGAGGTATTCAGATGGATGCCCGAAAGAGGATCGATGAGCTTAAAAAGGCATTGAACCATCACAATTACAGATACTATGTGCTTGACAGCCCCGAAATAAGCGATTATGAATACGACATGATGATGAGGGAGCTTGAAAATCTTGAACGAGAAAATCCGGAGCTTGTTACTCCTGATTCGCCGACGCAAAGGGTCGGTGGCGAACCGTTGAAGGAATTCAAGAAAGTCGTCCATACGGTTCCGCTTCAAAGCCTTCAGGATGTTTTCAGCTTTGAGGAGCTTAAAAATTATGATGTCAGGGTAAGAAATATGCTGGACCGCCAGCCTGAGTACATAGTTGAATTAAAAATAGATGGATTATCGGTCGCATTGCTGTATGAAAACGGCAAGCTGACAAGGGGTGCTACCAGAGGTGACGGCAATGTGGGCGAAGATGTAACATTAAATTTAAAGACCGTAAAAAGCATACCGCTTAGCATAGATGACAATAACCTGCTTGAGGTAAGAGGAGAAGTGTACCTTCCTAAAAAAGGATTTATTGAGCTCAACGAAAAGAGGGAGGAGCTTGGAGAGTCTTTGTTCGCAAACCCGCGGAATGCTGCGGCAGGTTCGCTGAGGCAGTTGGACCCCAAGATAACGGCATCCAGGTCGCTTGACATATTTGTGTTCAATGTGCAGCGATATGAGGGAAAGCCGTTTGTCACACATCTTGAAAGCCTTGAATATTTGAAGAAGCTTGGATTTAAGGTAAGCCCTGAAAGGGTGCTGTGCAAAAGTATAGATGAGGTTTGGAAAGCGATAAAAGTTCTCGGTGAAAAAAGGGGGGAGCTTGCTTTTGGAATAGACGGCATAGTCATAAAGGTGAACTCGCTAAGGGAAAGGGAGATTTTAGGTACGACCGCCAAAACGCCGAGATGGTCGATAGCATACAAATTTCCGGCTGAGAGAAAAAAAACGAGGCTAAAGGATATAATAGTAAATGTGGGAAGAACAGGGGTCCTTACGCCTATGGCAATGCTTGAACCTGTGAGGATCGCCGGGTCGACCGTATCAAAGACCACGCTTCACAATGAAGATTATATAAAAGCAAAGGACATAAGGATAGGAGACAATGTGATAATACAAAAAGCCGGCGACGTTATACCGGAGGTGGTGGAGCCTGTAGTCGAAGACAGGGCCGGGGATGAAAAGATATTTAAAATGCCCGGTGTCTGTCCTGAATGCGGAGCTCCTGTTGAAAGGCCGGAAGGTGAAGCCGCGGTAAGGTGCACCAATGTGGCGTGTCCAGCACAGCAAAGAAGGGCTATACAGCATTTTGTATCCCGGGATGCGATGGATATCGACGGATTGGGCCCGCAAATAATATCCCAGCTTCTAGACAAAAGACTCATACATGATTCTGCCGATTTATATTATTTAAATTATGATAATCTCATAGGCTTGGAGCGGATGGGCGATAAGTCGGTCAAAAATTTACTGGATGCCATTGAAAGAACAAAGAGCAACGATCTTGACAGGCTTATAAATGCATTAGGGATAAGATACACAGGACAGAAAGCCGCCAAAAAACTTTCAAAACATTTCGGATCTATGGAGAGGTTGGCCCATGCTTCGAAAGATGAGTTGATGGCGGTTGATGACATAGGATTAAAGATGGCTGATACGATATATGACTTTTTTCGAAACGAGGCCAATCTTGAGTTTATAAAGAGATTGGAATCTGCCGGGGTAAACATGCTGTCAAAGGAGTCCGATTTGACAAAGCCTCAAATTTTCAAGGACCTCACTTTTGTGCTTACAGGCACATTGTCAGGCTATACTCGCGAAGAGGCGGGAGATATGATCGAAAGTTTAGGCGGAAGGGTGTCTGGGAGCGTGTCTAAAAAGACATCATATGTGCTGGCAGGCGAAGAGGCAGGTTCTAAGCTAAAAAAAGCCGAACAGCTCGGCATAAAGATAATAGATGAGGATGAGTTCAATAAAATGATACAGAATGATTAAAATATAGGATTTATCTTTCAAATGCGTTATGGTTGACAAAAACTTATTGAAATTCTATAATTTCTTTGTGAGTTTAGCTATGAAAGGGAAGAGTAGATTTGCAGACGAAACACAGAGAGCCGGAGACGGTGGAAATCCGGCATAAGTATGCACTTTGAAAATCACCCCGGAGCTGCAGGCTGAAATGTCAGTAAGCCTTGCCGGTTTTCCCACCGTTAATGAGGGATCAGCATCTATGGTGTGCTGTAAAGATGGGTATTATGCCAAATCAGGTGGTACCGCGAATTTACCTTCGTCCTGTTATGTGAGACGAAGGTTTTTTGATTCTACGACATAATTTAAAATAAAAGAGGGAGCTATGCCACTATAAGCGGCAAAGTTTAAAGATAATATTGATTTTTTGAGCAATCCAAGTGAGCGATGTGAACACTTTTGCTAAGTTCTTGGCGAAATTGCTGAAGCGAATCCTA
>CALCDS010000153.1 GCA_937900065.1 uncultured Clostridiaceae bacterium
AACTTAAAAAGTGCGAACTGGCGAGCGGGGCGCTCAAAATCAACACCTTTGTTAAATATAGCTTTCATGTAAATGGTACGGTCTTTTTAAAACTGCGGCTTAAATTTGGGGATATACCCCGTATAAAAAGAGGTGTTTTATTTGTTAACCATAAAAAACGGAAGGATAATAACCAATGACGGGATACTGGACAAAAAGAATATCATAATAGAGGATGGAAAGATAAAAAGGATCTCGGACAAAGTGCCCCAGGGCAGCGAGGTTATTGATGCCCAAGGCAATTTCGTTGCACCCGGGTTTATAGACATGCATATACATGGTGCATCAAACTGCGATACAATGGATGGAACTTATGATTCCATAAACACTATTTCAAAGACTATTGCCAAACACGGCGTGACTTCGTTCGTACCGACGACGACGACCTACGATATTGGTGCAATAAAAAAATCGATAGGTGCTGTCAGGGAATGCATGAAAAATAAAACCGATGGCGCACAGGTGCTGGGCGTACACCTTGAAGGCCCGTATATAAACGAAAAAGTAAAGGGCGCCCAAAACGGAGAATATATACTGAAACCCGGAATCGATTCATTCCTCGACATGATAGGCGGTGACTTCAACGGCATAATAAGGATAACGCTGGCACCTGAAATCGAAGGAGCAGATGAGCTTATAAAATTCCTGGTTGGCAAAGGCGTTATAGTTTCGGTGGGCCACAGCTATGGAACATATGACCAGATAATGCACGGAATCGGAATGGGAATATCTCATTCAACGCATCTGTACAATGCAATGAGAGGGTTTGCCCACAGGGAACCCGGGGTTGTCGGAGCTATATTTGACAGCGGAATAACGACAGAGTTCATATGCGACGGAGTTCACATACATTTTGCAGCGATAAGGACTGCGATCGCGGTCAAGGGATACCAGAACTGTGCGCTCATAACCGATGCAATGCAGGCCTGCTGCATGGAAGACGGCGAATTTTCATTAGGCGGGCAGAAAGTCATAGTAAAGGATGGAGCTGCAAGGCTTGATGACGGTACACTTGCGGGAAGCACACTGACTTTGGACAGGGCGGTAAGAAACATACTCAAAAATACAGACCTTGGCATCACTGAGGCAATATCCATGGCATCATCGGTTCCGGCCAAGATAATAAAAGTCGATGATAGAAAAGGATATATAAAGCCCGGATATGATGCCGACATAATAATATTGGATTCAAAAATCAATATACTAAAAACAATAGTCGGCGGTAAGGTAATACAATAAGCAAATCAAAAGGGCGGTTTAAAATGAACCGCCCTTTTGATTTGCGCTTTTTAATGCATCTTCTGTAAAATTCCTACATTAATATATATTGCCGTTTTCACGGTAGCTTCTCCAGACATTTTCAAAGAAATCATCGCACTTTGGGATTTCGCGTACCTTTCTCCAACTGAATTCACATTTTCCGTCCTTTAAGACGGCTTCCTGGATCAAATCAGCTTTAGAGCCGTTATCGAGCCTGAATTTGAACATGCCCGGCAGATTATTCGGACAAGCGCCTTCCTTATCCGTATAAAGCGCAGATCCACGGCTTTTGCCGCCGTTGTTTATATAATCGACCATGGCCATGAGGTATACATACTGGCATAGGAGTATATCATGGAGCCTGTATACCTTGTATAAGTTTTCAGCTGAAGAGATTTTTACAATGTTTTCAAAGTTGTCAAGCTCATATCTGGTTTTTTGGGCTGCATCCATTATGCTCTCTATGTTCCGGATCGCAGCTCCCACTTGGCTCATGCGCTTTGCAGCATCATTCTGGACATCCTCCACATTATCGCAATTTGAAAGTGCTTTATCTCCCATATCAAGTGCACATGCTATCAAAGACCCTGCCTGCTCAATAAAGGTTTCAACATCCATTGGGTTGCCTTTGCAATGCCCGGTTATATATTGTGCGGCCCTTGTCGAGCCGACCTGGCTTTCATTCAAAGCAGTACCGCCGGGACGATACACACCGTGGCTACCGCTTACTTCTCCGGCTGCAAAAAATCCTTTGATGTTTGTCTGCCACCACTTGTCGATTGCAAGTCCTCCGTTATTGTGCTGTGCACACACTGCAATCTCCAAAGGCTCGCGTGACAAATCCACGCCCTTATCCTTGTAAAAGCTTACCGCAGGAGCATTCATGCGCAAAAGTCTTTGTATGGGCGTACCGAATTCTGCGTCGGCTTTTTTCAGATATTCCTCCGCTTCGTTTGATAAAGTGCTGTAATCTATCTCTTCAAGACCCGGATTATTGCGAAAATCGAGAAAAACTCGGCGCCCTTTTATGCAAGTTTCCATATATACGAGTATATCGATTATGGAAGAGCCTTTGTTCACCTTTGAAACATCAAAAGGCCATTGATAACCCTTAAGGAATACCTTAGACAGCATTTCACCCTTATCGTGAAAGAAATCAAACAAGAACTCCCTTCCACCATTTCCATGCTGGTCGGTCGAAACAAATCTCGGGAGGACCTGCATATATGTCCCGGATACATTCCAGCGCGGTTTTATAGATGAGATGCCGTACTGCCACTCGGTAAGATTTCTGCCCATAACGCCAGCTTCAAATGCTATGCCGGTGCTGCCGCAGTGCCCTAACGGGAAAACCGAATCAGCATAGATTCCGGCAGGTCCGCCTGTAGCATATATTATATTTTTGCAGTTGAATGCTATGTACCTCTCATCCCTGTCCTCGGGTTTATCAAGGTTTATGCAAAGGAGCCCTAAGACCTTGCCATTGCCTGTCAAAATTTTGATCACCTTGAGCTTGTCAAAAATCCTTATATGTTTTTGATTTACCGATCTTTCCAAGCATTCGGTCATCAACTTTGAAGTGTAAGGGCCGGCCGAGGTCGCCCTTGTTCTCGGATCGTGGTCGGTCTTATAACCTGCATATTCCCCGAAACGGTTGCGGGGAAACGGAACGCCAAGCTCAACAAGTTTCATAAAGCACTGCACTGACAAGGCTGCTTCACACAATGCTATGTCGCCGTCGACGCACTGCCCTGCAAACAGTGTTTTTGCAAGCTCCCCTACAGAATCGGCTTCCCCTCCGGAAAGCGTCAGCTTATAATAGGTTTGCTTATCTGAACCCGCATTTCGCGAGGTTCCTCCATTTATATCCTCAGTTACAATTGCAATGTCCTCCTGTCCGAATCCGAACAGCCTGTCGGCCGCATTGAATCCTGCCGCTCCTGTGCCCACAACAACCGTATTGAGCGAGTAAACTTTTATATTATAACCATTTATTTTCATACATGCCTCAATCATAATAACCTCCATTTTAAATACAAGCTTCAGGTTATTACAGCCTTTGAATATGGAAACCTCCGTCGACATCTATATAATTGCCGGTCGTATACAGGAATTTATCCGAGCAAAGCGCTGAAACCGCACCTGCGATGTCCTCGGGTTGCCCCCATCTCTTTATCGGAAATACTCCGCTTTCAAACATCCTGTCATATTTTCCCTTTACCTTTGCAGTCATATCGGTTGCAATGACTCCCGGCCTTACTTCATGGACCAGTATGCCTTCACCCGCAAGCCTGTCTGCATATAATCTGGTCAGCATCGATACCCCGGCCTTTGAAATACAATACTCTCCCCTGTTTGTGGAAGATACAACTGCCGAACAGGAAGATATGTTGACGATCGTTCCCCTCTTTGGGCCTATCACTTCCTGCTTCAACATTTGTTTTGCAACAATCTGTGTCATAAACATGGTCCCTTTGGTATTTGTGCTGACAACATAATCAAAGCTCTCTTCAGTCATATCAAGAATATCATTGCGCTCTTTGGGCGCAACGCCCGCATTATTTACAAGCACGTCGATCCTTCCAAACTTTGCTAAGGTTTCATCGACGCATCTTTTTCTGTCCTCTGCGCTCTGGATACCGGCCTGAACATACAGATAGTCGATCCCTTCTTCTGAAAGTCTGTTTAAATTATCCTTATAATGCTCCTTTGGGCTCCTGCCCATGATTACGATATTATATCCGTCCTTGCCCAATTGACGGGCAATCGCATATCCTATTCCGCGGCCTCCCCCGGTTACGATAGCTGTCTTCTTCATAACGTCATTTCCTCCCTCTTATCGGCTCTGTCAAAGCACAGCGTTGATTTTTGAGCAA
>CALCDS010000154.1 GCA_937900065.1 uncultured Clostridiaceae bacterium
CAGAAATAGTTATAGAAAAAGAAGTTTCCAAAGGTTTCAAAGCATTCCTTATAGTTGTAAAAACTTGAGAATTATCAGATATTACTCTCTCTACGTTCTTTATATGTATTAAATCTTTTCCATCTAGCACACATTCAATCGCACATGCAATATGCAGTATAATACCAATCAAATTATCATTATTAAAGTCTACTCCTTTACTAAACAGTAAGAGGTAAAACTCTTTAAAAGCCTCAATATATTTATAAGAATCTAAACTCGTACTTTCTTTTATAACGTTTTGCATATTGCTTATCAACAACAGTTTATCTATGGAACCAATTTTACGTTTTAGAATAGGAAGTTTGTACTTATCAAATATATCAGATGTCGATATATATAATATAGAACTATCATTTAAGTCAATTGCGCTAACAACTGCCAATACATTCTTTTCTGATTTTACTTTATCTATCTTTTTCTTAAATTCAGCTTTACTTGGTATATCAATTGGTATGATATCAATATTATTTATAGGTAAGTCAAATTTTTGCTCAAGTATCATTTTAAGTTTATTAGCTGTTCCCATGCCTGTAATACATGCAGTTATAATAACATTATTCTTTACTCCTCCGTTGAAATTAAAACTATCCTTATATATCCTTCCAACATATGGGCTCAAATTAATAGTAGAATTATATACTTCCTCTAACGTTGCATTAAGTAATGCTTTCCTTGCTGCTTCAAGAGCTATAGGAGTGGATACCATATCTATTGTCTTTATAGGTATACCTGTCCTTTCATATATCATATCTCCAAACAATGCAAGAGATCCCATATCAATAAGGAATAAAACTCCCTGCCCTTTATTAACCATTTTTGTAATCTCAATTAAATTTTCCAAAGCCGTCTCCGATTTCTGTTCAAGCGGCATATTATAACCTATAGTAAATTCATTTCCAAGAAGTTTGTTTACAACATTTGCAATAGATGTCGCTGCCGATTCACCATGCATTGCAATAATTATAGCAACTCTTTCATTATTGTCTTCAGGTTCATCATCAATATATAAAAACATTGCTATAAAACCTATTTCGTCATCAGGAACGGCAATATTAAATTCCTTCTCTATCTTATCTCCCAAGTATTTAGCAATATTATATTCATTGTTATGAAGTTTTTTTATCTCATCAAGCTGATGATTCTCAATCTTTTTATGCTTTATTATTCTTTCTACAGAACTCGAAATATGAATGGATAATCCATATAATATTTTTGAACTAAATTGCCTACATGTCTTTTTATCTGCATAATCTAAAAATTCCTCCACGATATCTACAATCCTTTTATCAACTATCTTGTATAGATTATCCAAACTATCTTTTTTGATATTATGTACATATTTTTTAATATATGTTTCTATATCAAGCCCCATTATAAGTTTTATATCCTTTTCACTCAAACCATTTGATTTCAAAATATCCTTTTTTTCTTCTAAAGCCTCATAAAAATTAGATATATTTTTATCTTCTCTAAATTCAACTCCATTCTTATCAGCAGAAAAAGATATATAATCACCATTTACATATTGATCAATATTATCCTTATATTCTTTATATTTAAACAAACCTTTTCTAACATATTCAGGCAAATCTTGAGTGTGAATGCATACATTTTTATCTCTTTTCATCATAAAACTTAAAAAGGCTTTAGCACAGCACAACTTTATATCACTTTTTAACTGTCCAATATTATTGGGACAATCATATAGCATAAGTGCTCTAAATGAATTTGGTGTGACAATTATATCAGCTTTGATATTCGATGCCTCAATTATAAAAAAATTTTTAATAATTTCATATCGTTCTTTAAATGTCCTATCCTTCAGAGTCGGTAGTTTAATAATCATGGGAATCCGTCTTATAAAAGTCTTTAACAGCACTGATTTTATGTTTTCAGTCGTAGCGCATATTATAAGCACATTTGCTTTATTGTGTTCTTCCGTTTCACCAAGCTTTTTGTAAAGGCCTTTATCAATTAAATAAAATAACATTTCCTGCCCCTCCGATGGCAGCCTATGCACTTCATCTAAAAAAAGTACGCCTCCATCAGATTTTTCTACAATCCCTGGCTTGTCCTTATACGCCCCTGTATAAGTACCTTTTTTTACTCCGAATAATTGTGACATAAGAAGTTGAGGATTATTTGCATAGTCAGCACAGTTAAAAGTTACAAATGGAGCATCAACTTTAATTCGGTTAATTTGTTTTGCATACTTGTACATTAATTCAGCAAACATAGATTTTCCAGTACCCGTTTCACCATTTAAAAGCGTATGCAATCCCCTAGGCGGATATATTATTGCTGCCTTTGCTTGCTGAACAACATTCTTAAGGCTCTGATCAAATCCAATCATAGTATTGAATACATCTTTAGCACTTTTTTGAGTGAGGTTTGTATTTATATCAGCGTATTTTATTTTATATAACACAGGCTTTCCATCTATCCTGTCTACTTTCCCCTCTCTCCAAAGCTTATTCAACTCGCTTGAAACATTGGTCCTTTGCAGATTCAGTGCCTTAGCTATCTCTATCGCCGAAGAGCCTACACTTTCACCTTTGTTGTTATACTGATCAATGCATATCTTTCTAAGCTGATTATATACTTTATCAACCCGTTTCATGTATTTTTCCACCCCATCATATACATTATATCATGGTATTTAGCTAAAATATAAAAAAAACTCCGGTAAACCGGAGTGATGTGTAACAAATATTAATCATAATAGAGGAGTCAAATTCTTCAGTACCTAATCATTAGTCAACTAATTAAAAAATATAAAAACCAA
>CALCDS010000155.1 GCA_937900065.1 uncultured Clostridiaceae bacterium
TATATTGAAGCAACTAATGTTCCAAAATATATAATACAAAGCCCTCTGGACAATAAGATACCGTTTATAAAGGAATTTGTGGTGCCCTATATTTTATGGTTTGGGTATGTTGCGTACGGGGTTATATATACGGGTCTGAACTCAAAGAGCGATTATTATAAATTATATATTTTTCTTGCCGGTGGAATGTCTGTATGTTATATAATATATATGGTCTTTCCAAACACACAGAATTTAAGACATGTAATAACGCAAAATGATATTTTTTCGGACATGGTAAAATTTATATATCTTACAGATACTCCGACTAATGTATGCCCAAGCATACATGTCTTCAACAGTATTGCTGTTGATGCCGCACTTAAGAACTCAAAGTCTTTTCATTCCAATAAGCTTGGAAGGATGATATCTTCGATCTTAATGATATTGATCTGCCTTTCAACAGTGTTTATAAAACAGCATTCGGTTATTGATGTTGCATATGGCGTAATCCTGGCGGCTATATTTTATGTTTTGATTTACGCGGTACCAAATGTAAAACAATTTATACAAACCACTGAGAGCTGTTCGCTTAAGGAAATTTTAAAGGCAGCATTTAATAATTAGAATTTATAGTCGGTTCTATATGGTGGGGAGGGTGTTCATTATGAAGATATTTAAAATATTACGTTCAAAAGTGCTTGTTGAAAACCTGGTTTTATTCGCATTGCTTTCAGTAATAATTTCATTTATATGCGCCAAGATACCTCAAAAAATCTTTTCGTATAGAAAGTGGATGTTTAGGGAAAGAAAATGGGAGAAGAGCGGGGCTATTTATCAGAGGATATTTAAGGTGAAGGCATGGAAAAGGCTTCTACCTGAATTGAGCGATTTTATAAAGTCGGTGCTGCCCAAAAAATATATTAAGGAGTTTAGCAGTGCATACCTTTCAAAGTACTTAATGGAGTCTTGCAGAGCTGAATTCACTCATTGGAATATAATCATATCATCATTCGTATTTTGCTTATGGTGTGAGCCTAAAAGGTCAGCGATGATGATATTGATAGCGGTTGCTTTAAACATGCCATATATAATAATACAAAGATACAACAGGCCAAGGGTGATTAAAATGATGGAACAGATGGAATTGTTCCCAATAAGGGAATTCTTAAAATCGAGGAGCAACTTAAATGGAGTGGCTTAGAAGGTTTATGACGGGAAGATATGGCAGCGATCAGCTTTCTTTGGCTTTGCTCATACTTTCGTTTTTGTTGATGTTTATAGCCAGGATAGCTCGGTTTCCAATATTAGTATTTATAAGCTATATACCTTTGATAATATGCGTCTTTAGGATGTTGTCCCGGAATATATCAAAGCGAAGCGCAGAAAATTATAGATTCATGTTGACTGCAAATTCCTTTTATTCATGGATAAGACAAAAGAGAGAGCATATTAAAAATTCCAAGACGCGCAGGTATTTTAAATGCCCAAATTGTGCTGCCAGCTTATGGGTTCCAAAAGGCAAAGGCAAAATCACAATCACATGCCCCAAATGCAAAACCCAGTTTAAAAGACGGACATGAATAATACATTTCGCTTAAACTTTAAAAAAATCATCATGCTGTAAAAAAATATACAGCATGATGATTTTTTTGTGGAAATTATTAAATGTTATTTTCAAATTAGCAGAATATATTGTAAATTTAGAAATAGTATGTTAATATAAAAATAAAGTCTTTGGTAACGGTACCGATAACGTTACCAAAAGCGGCATCATGTTTTTAAAAGACTAATTTAAGCTGACTCTAAATAAATCAATTAAAAGTGAGGGGGGTTTTTATGAAAAAGAAGTTGCTGTGTTTGATGATTTGCGTTATGATGGTTTCATGCCTGCTGGCAGGCTGCGGCGGCAACCAGCAAGCGGCAGGTAACGGTAAGACGGATAAAACGAAAGAAGAGGCTTCTGCAGCTAAGGAGATCTATTTCCTGAATTTCAAACCTGAAATCGCACAGGTATATGACACGATTGCAAAAGATTATGAACAGGAAACAGGCGTCAAGGTAAAGGTTGTAACAGCAGCAAGCGGTACATATGAACAAACTTTAAAGTCAGAGATAGCCAAGTCGGATGCTCCAACAATTTTCCAGATCAACGGTCCGGTAGGATATCAATCCTGGAAAGACTACTGCTTGGATTTAAAGGGCACGAAACTATACAGCTATCTGACGGATAAAAGCCTTGCCGTGACGAGCGGTGAGGGCGTATACGGCATTCCATATGTTGTGGAAGGCTATGGCATCATCTATAATGATGCTGTAATGAAAAAGTATTTTGCATTGAGTGATAAGGCGGTTTCCATAAATTCAGCCGACCAGATAAACAATTTCAATCTTCTAAAGCAAGTTGTTGAAGACATGACCAAACATAAGGATGAGCTTGGAATCAAAGGCGTATTTGCATCCACATCTTTAAAGGCAGGCGAGCAGTGGAGATGGCAGACCCATCTTGCAAATGTTCCTTTCTACTATGAATTCAAGGACAACACACAATATGATAATACGATATTAGCAGGTCTGGCTGCAAATAATATTGAATTCAAGTATGCTGATAATTTCAAGAACATATTTGATCTATACCTGAATAATTCGTGCACTGATAGAAAGCTTTTGGGAAGCAAGTCTGTAGACGATTCAATGGCTGATTTCGCACTTGGAAATGCAGCCATGGTTCAGAATGGAAACTGGGCATGGGCACAGATAAAAGGGGTTAGCGGCAATACTGTAAAGGAGTCCGATATAAAGTTCATGCCTATATATATCGGAATGCCTGGAGAGGAAAAACAAGGGCTATGCATTGGCACAGAGAACTATTTTGCGATAAACAGCAAAGCTACAAAGGAAAAGCAGGATGCATCGATAGCATTTCTTGAATGGCTTTTCTCTAGTGATAAAGGCAAACAATACGTAACTAAAGATTTGGGATTCATAGCTCCGTTCAATACATTCAAAGATGATGAAAAGCCGGCTGATCCGCTGGCAAGGGAGGTTCTATCCTGGATGGGAAAGGGGACCAACTCCGTAGCGTGGACGTTTGCGGCATTCCCGAGCGAGGACTTTAAAAATTATTTCGGAGATGCTTTGCTTGAATATGCCCAAGGCAATAATAAATGGGAGGATGTCGTAAAGATCGTCAAGGATTCCTGGGCCTCTGAAAGAGCTAAGAATGCAAAATAATTAGTTTATTGGGAAATAATAATGCCGATGGTGAGTCTGGAGAATCAACTCCGGCTCACCATTTTAAAATTACTTTATGTTAAACAAAAATGTTGGTTTTTGAGCATCCCGCTCGCCAGTTCGCACTTTTTAAGTTCTAAGGCTCATTGCCTTGCTTATCAAGAACT
>CALCDS010000156.1 GCA_937900065.1 uncultured Clostridiaceae bacterium
GTGAACGGGCGAACAGGATGCTCAAAATCAACATTACTTTGAAATATCAGGAAGGAGAGGGTGTCAAATGGCAAATGGAATTTGTCCAAAGTGCAAGGCATTAAGAGAGATGGTAGAAACCAGATCCGAGAGAAAAGTAAAAGATGGCAAAGGCCATATGTATAAAATACTGACCGTCACTTATCGTTGTGCTTCATGCAATGGCTTTGTAAACAGCAGGGATATAAGGGTACCGATTAAAAAAGAAAGTATGAAGTGACATATAAAGGAGGCCGCTCAATGAAGATTAAATCTCTGTGCATATTCATAACCTCAATCTCAATCATAGGAAGAATAATATATATAGCAGCGATTCATCTGACCAACTCGAATATTCCTCCCGCAAGCATGGGCTTTGCCATATTGCTGGTCATATATGGGATATATTTGATGATTGCCAACAAGCTGAAAAAAATAAAAACGATTGCTTTTGTACCTTATATTTTATGCAATGAAGCAGCAGTCATTTTAAACATCATAATTTGCAGAAGCCAAAACAGGTTTTATTTTAATATATGGGAAATAGGAATAATAGGCGGCATATGGGATATATTGATAAATGGGGTTTTAGCCTTTTTAATACTTGCCGATCATAGGATATATGAGAATAAAGCAAAAGATATAGAAAAATTTTAATAACCATAAGACTTTTTATTAAAACAACCGTATATATCTATGAAAAAAGGTGCCTGTCAAATAGATTTGGTTTAGCTATGGTTTAAAGAGGTAAAGATTTTTATGGCACAAAGAATAATTGATTGGAGGAAATGCAGAAATGAGCAGGCAGTTATATCGTTCAAAAAATAATAGAATGATTGCGGGTGTATGCGGAGGGATAGGTGAATATTTCAATATTGACCCCACACTCATAAGAATATTATGGGCTGCATTCTCGGTACTAAGCGTAGGAGCAGGCATTATTGCGTATATAATCGCGCTTATAGTCATACCCGAGGAGGGTTTTGAAGGCGCAAACTACCATACAGGAGGGGCTCCTATTAACATCGATAATAAAAAAGCAAGCATTGTAGTTGGTGTGGTACTGGTATTGATGGGTGTTTTTTTAATAGCAAGGCGTTTCTTTAACTGGTTCGATATCAAATTGCTGCTGTCTGTATTATTGATTGCTCTTGGAGCGTTCATCTTGTTTAGGGGATGGAGGAATCAATGATGAGAAATGAAAATATGGGATTTGGCATTTTTCTAATAATTATAGGGGCTGTGCTGCTTTTAACGGAATTAAACGTGATTAGTTTGTCTATATCATCTTTAATGAGTACATTCTTTAAATTTTGGCCTCTCATATTGATTGTAATAGGAATCAATATTATTTTCCACGGCAACAGGGTTGTATCCACCATAACTTGGCTCGCGTTTGTAGTAGTTTTAATATTGCTGGATGTTTATGGCGGGAGGCTTAATTTTAATATAGACTGGGGCGGAAGAAACATATTTTTCAGAACCCATGATCTATTCCCAAAAACAATGAAAAGTAAAGGCTTCATTGACAGCATCTCGCTTTACGTTTTAAAATAGCCTAAAATAGGTCAAAAAATATACGGCGCTATAATCTCAAGCGCCGTATATTTTTGCCATTGTGAAGTAAAATGAAACATCAACTTGATATTTTGCCAAGGGCATTTAAAGTAGTATTTGTCTTATTGCTTCTATGAAAGGTAAGCAGCTTTGCTTGAGTCTGAAATCATACTTTGCAACATTTCTTATGAACGAATTGCTCATGACCGTCATTGAAGAGAGCATTGCATATCTTTTCTCCAATTTTAATTTTTTTGTTGCAGCATGGGCATCTATTGCTGAACTCAGCAGGGCGAGCTTCCGATATTTGTTTCGGTTTTTGATTTTCTTCGTCCTCAAGTAATTTTTTGATATCATCTGCATTGTCGCTGCAAATCAGGTATTGCAAATAATTCGAGAAATTGCCTCCGAATTTTAACTTTGCTTTGATTTCAGCGATTCTGGCAACATAATCGGGCAGACTTATTGTCTTTTTTTTGGACATGGATCAGGGCTCCTGCAATTCATAATTTCTAATACTATGATATGTATTTGTATGGCAATTTTGCATGTCCCGATAATTGTTATATGATTGTATCATCCACAAAAAAGCAGAATAAAATTTGCTGGACTTCCTTCATTATCGCTTTAACAAAATCAAAGGATCAAAAGGAATTTCGTTTTTGCGTATTTCAAAGTGACAGTGCGGGCCGTCGGAATCGCCTGTATTGCCCGAAAGTGCTATAAGCTGACCCTTTTTAACCGGCTGGCTGCATTTGACCAGTAGTTTTGAATTATGAGCATAATAAGTCTCAAGATTGTTGGCATGGGATATGATTACAAGATTTCCATACCCTCCATTATCCCATCCGCTAAAACTTACTATACCATCTGCAAAGGCATATATATTGCTTCCTGAAGGGAGTGCTATGTCTATTCCTTTATGAAAACCGCCTTCACGCATGCCGTATCCGGATGATAGTACTCCATTTGCCGGCCACATGCATGATATGGATGAGGATGATGAAGCGCTTCTCGATGCAGGCCTTATATCTTTGGCAGATGCCGTGTATCCTCTTGGTGCAGAAGCTGGGTTGCCCGATTTTGGTATTGGTGTTTTCTTTTTTTTCTTTTCGGCACGCTCTATTAAATATAAGTTGCTAAGCTGCGGCGGTTCATATATTATATATTTATTGTTTAAAACCATATTGTTATCTTTATTTAAAATGGGCCTGTAAGACTTACGGTGAAATTCGGAAATAATGAAATAGACATTAAAGAAAGTAAATGCGGAAAAAATAATCAATATATAAATGTTTCTTTTGTACCTTATCATATGTAATCCTCCAATATTAGCAGTCATTTCTTTTGCTACTGGATATATTGCTCTATTATGACAAATAATATACGGTTTTAAAAATGCCGGCATCGGCTTTAGCGTGGGCGCGATGATTTCAAAATAATATGTGCATCTTACATCATTTGTCTATCTTTAGCTTGAAGGTAAGAAAATTTTTCTACAACCAAAAAATTTTCTACTGATGCGTTATAATATATGTTGAATTTATGGATTTATATATTGTAATATTCTATTGTGTTAGGAGAGATTATCATAAAACTAAGAAAAATACATCTTTTTTCATCGGTATGCTTTGGCGAAAACGAGAAAAGCCAGATATTGTTCATATTTGATGGCATCTTTGTAAATGCAGCGACTATTTTAACAACTGGAGTATTCTTATCCGGGTACATAGTAAACTTAAAAGGCTCGGATTTTTTGGTAGGGGTGTTGAATAATTCATCGATATGGGCATCGATTGCCTCGGTATTTTCTTTTTTGCTATTTGAAAGGATGAAGAGGAGAAAAAGACTTCTTTTGGCTCTCAATGCTTTCTCGAGGTTTCTTATTTGCTCATCAGTGTTCGTTCCCATGATATTTTCAAATAGAGCAACAGTGCTGACTGTGGTAGCGATGATGATAATTATAGGAAATGTCGTATGGGGCTTTTACAATATAGGTATCACGGTTATGATGATAGGACTGCTGCAAAATGAAAACAGAAGCCAGTATATATATGTAAGAATGTTCTGGCTAAGAGTTTCATTTACGCTTACCACGATCATAATGGGTTTCGTATTGGACCTATTTAACAAAAGTTACACAGGTTTTGTTGTGGTATTCGTAATAAGCCTTATATTCTCGATAGCTGATGTTCTGGTGCTGGCATATGTAGACGAACCACAATATAGAGTCGACAAGGAAGTAAAGTTTGATAGCCGTATGTTTTTTGAACCTGTCAAAGATAAAAAATACAGGAGATTTCTTATGTTCATATTCCTGTTCTACCTTTTTACTACAGCAGCTACTTCATTTACCCCGCTTTATCAGATAAGGTATTTAAAGCTTGGCTATGGATTCATATCGAGCATAAATGTGATCACATATTTGCTGATGATTGCCTGTACCAGGTTTTGGAGCAGGATTGAAAGGTGCAGGGGGGTAGGTGCCGTAATAAAGTTTACGGCTGTGTTTGCAGTGGCTGAAGTATTCATATATGCATTTTTAACGAATAACACTCTTTATTTGCTTTTTCTATCGTCTATAGTATCGGGAATTGGCTACAGCGGTTTTAATGCTGCGACATTGACATACAGATATGAACTCATGCCTGAAAGGGATAAAACAATCTATGAAGGATGGTTTAACGCAATATATGGTTTAAGTACATTGATATCTCCTGTAATAGGGAGTATATTGATGAATAACGTTTATGATGTTCACAATGCTGTATTCAAGAATGGACGCATGCAGCTTCTATATTTATTCTCGGCTTTGTGCGCCGGATTTATAGTTTATCTCATGCTGTACAGAAAATCCAAAAAGAAGGTTTGTATATCTAAAGGTATGGGTATTTGATATAGATCAAAATTATTGCCCGAGGGAGGGGTTCTTATTTGTTTACATATTATACAAAAGGCGTGTGTTCTAAAAAGATAACATTTGATATTGAAGGAAACGTAATAAGAAATGTAAAGTTTTACGCTGGATGCGATGGAAACCTGAAGGGTATCAGCAAGCTCATAGAAGGTATGACTGTAAATGATGTGATAAACAAGCTTAAAGGTATAAGGTGCAAGGACAAGAATACGTCCTGTCCCGACCAGCTGGCTTGCGCGTTGGAGGAAGCCATAAAGGAAAGACATGCCTAATATCTGGGGATACCCCTGTAACAAATCAGCCTGGTGTATCCTTATGTGAAAAAGCGAGCAAAAAGGTGAATTAAAGAGGAAGGTAGAAATATTTGAGTTTAAGGGGCATATATT
>CALCDS010000157.1 GCA_937900065.1 uncultured Clostridiaceae bacterium
TAGCCTATAATATTTACACTCATTGTTTCCATTTCATATAATGCTTTTCTATATATGACACGGCTACATACATCAAATATGCGGCTGCCGATAATATCATTATACTTGTCATGACCATATCGAGCTGGGCAACCTGACCGCCGTATACGATCAAGAAACCCAAACCATCCCTTGCCACTAAAAATTCTCCAACAATCACGCCAACCCAGGAAAGCCCTACATTTATTTTAAGGGCCGATATTATATTCGGGACGCTTGACGGGAGTATGACTTTCTGAAGTATCTGGAGTTTGTTTGCTCCAAATGTCCTGAGCAGTTTTATCTTGTCCTCGTCGACTTCTCTAAAGCCAATCAGCACGCTTATGATCGTCACGATGACAGACATCATGAGTGCCGTGACGATTATAGCCGGCTGCCCGTTTCCTATCCAGAATATGAGCACAGGTATCAGCGCTGATTTTGGAAGGCTGTTTAACACCACGAGGTAAGGATCAAGCACTCTGCGCAGGAAATCCCACCACCATAGAAGTATTGCTATGGCGGTCCCGAGAAGCGTGCCTGAAATAAATCCTATGATTGTTTCCATGCATGTGACATATATGTGGCGGAAAAGCGTGCCTTCATTATATAATTGGATCAATGTTTTTACCATTCTAGAAGGCTGGCTTACCAAAAAAGGGTCGATCCATTTTAAATTGCCTGCGATTTCCCATAATGAGAAAAATGCAATTAGCAGCACCGCACGCGATATGGTCACTGCAATGTTTTGGTTTCTTATGCTTGTCAAAAATTTCTTGTGTTCATCTGAAATTGTTTTGGTATTTTGGACCATCCTGCTATCTAACATGCACATCAAGCTCCTTCCAGATTGAATTAAAATAATACCTGAATTCAGGAGCTTCTCTGCACTTTATAGGAGTTCTTGAATCACAGCTGAATTTGATCTCGTATATATTTTTTATGCTGGCAGGTCTTGCAGACAATACCACAATCCTGTCAGCCATAGATATCGCCTCTGAGATATACTGCTTGCAGAATCGGTATGATTACCAGGATTTACATTAGAAATACGGCATTCACTATAATATAATAAAAAAAGGACAACCTTATTGCGTAAAATGATTTTAAAATTGCCGGGGAAATGTTTGTACAATTAAATGCATCATGATTTTAAATTTCAATATTCTACATGATCCAAAAAGCTGAATCCGGCGTGCCGGAGCGGGGGAGAAATATCTGGGGGTGAATCTTAAGAAGGCTACTCTTTTACCTAACCCGTCAACTAACCTCGTAAGCAAATAGAGGGGGTTGCTATGAAAAAAATAAGCTATATCACAGCAGCGGTAATTTTCGCTGCAATTTTATTTGTAGGAGGTTTTGTTATAAATTTTGTTTCAAAATCGAATAACAAGACTGTAAAGCACGATGACTCAAAAATTCCACAATCCGAGGCAAAATCTGATGCGGAATCGCCTCCAGCTAAAACCATTGAAGAGAAGGGTGCAATTAAAAAACCTGAGATAATCAAATATACTGTAAAAGTGGGGGACACTTTGGAGTCGATAGCAAAAGCATACGGTGTAACTGTAAATACAATTGCCATATCGAGCAGCATTTCAGTAGATTCCATATTAAAGGAAGGACAGGAATTAAGATTTCCTTCGGTAAGTGGCATACTGTATACTGTGAAAGATGGCGAAACATTATGGGATATATCAACTACATATGATATAAACGTATCGGATATCGCAGTTGCCAGCGGAATAGATTCTCCGGGCAAGCTGAAACTGGGCCAGGAACTTATAATACCTGGAGCAGACAAAATACAACCTGTTTTGGCCGCTCCTGCAGGCACATCAAAAAGCGGGCAATCATCCGGCGCAAGAGTGGCGTCAAGAAGCGGCTCCGCACTTAAGTCTTCATCTGCAAGCAGCAATAGGACAATGCTATGGCCGGTAAGAGGAAGGATTTCATCGCCTTTCGGGCAAAGATGGGGCAAGATGCACAAGGGCATAGACATAGCTGCTCCGGTCGGCACCAATGTAGTCGCATCTATGGGTGGAGTCGTCACGCGAAGCGGATGGGACAGCGGAGGATATGGATACCTGATTGTCATAAGCCATGGAAATGGGTTTGTGACCTATTACGGCCATAATTCAAAACTTCTTGTAAAATCAGGTGAGAAAGTTGCAGCCGGAGAGCATATAGCTGAGGTTGGAAGCACAGGAGATTCGACCGGGCCTCACTGCCATTTTGAAGTAAGGAAAAACGGCACGCCTGTCAATCCGATAAATTACTTGCCGTGATGCAAGTGTTAATAAAGCCATGGCGCAGCTTAAACAAGCTGTGCCATGGCTTTATGCAATGTATATTATATGCGATTAAGTGAGGTTTAGAATCTATTTTTCAGACTTTGGGCCTGCTTTTACGATGTCATCAGGCACGTTTTGGAATCTCTTAAAGTTATCAGCAAACCTTTTAGCAAGGGAAACAGCTGCTTTATCGTATTCCTCAGGTGATTTCCATGTATTTTTGGGATTCAACACTTCTTTTGGAACTCCTGGGCAGCTTTCAGGTACAAGCACATTGAATATAGGATCAGGTGTAAATTTGATATCATCAAATTTGCCTTCAAGAGCTGCCGTAACCATTGCCCTTGTATACCTTAACTTGATCCTTTCTCCGACTCCGTAAGAACCGCCTGACCATCCGGTATTGATTAGGTATACTGAAGAATTATATTTACTTATCTTTTCACCTAAAAGTTTGGCATATACTGCCGGATGATAAAGCATGAAAGGCGCTCCGAAACAGGTTGAGAATGTGGCCTGTGGTTCCGTGATCCCCCTTTCAGTGCCTGCAAGTTTGCTAGTATATCCTGCCATAAAGTGATACATGGCCTGCTCTTTTGTCAGCTTTGAAATAGGAGGCATTACTCCGAATGCATCGGCAGTCAAAAATATTACGACCTTAGGCTGTCCGCCCAATCCGGATAACTCGGCATTCGGTATATATTCTACAGGATAGCCTGCACGTGTGTTTTCAGTCAGAGAACCATCCGAATAGTCAGGCTCGCCATTTTCGTTGTATATTACATTTTCTACAAGGGTGCCGAATTTTATGGCATTCCATATCTGGGGCTCATTTTCCTTTGAAAGGTTTATGCACTTTGCATAGCAACCGCCTTCAAAATTGAACACTCCGTTGTCAGACCAGCCGTGCTCGTCGTCTCCGATAAGTTTGCGGTTTGGATCTGCTGAAAGCGTAGTCTTTCCTGTTCCGGAAAGTCCAAAGAACAAAGCAACATCCCCGTTGTCGCCTATATTTGCGGAACAGTGCATAGGAAATACGTTCTTTTTAGGAAGCAGATAATTCATTACCGTAAATATCGATTTTTTGATTTCTCCTGCATATTGTGATCCACCAATTATGATGATTTTTTTCTCAAAGTTTAAAATGATGAATGCTTCGGAATGTGTTCCGTCTATCTCGGGAATAGCCTTAAAGCCAGGCGCACATATGACTGTAAATCCGGGGGTGAAATCTTCAAGCTCTTTAGCTGTAGGCCTTCTTAAAAGCTGATGTATGAATAGGTTCTGGGACGCGTATTCGTTGATGACTCTTACCGGCATCCTGTATTTTTTATCAGCTCCTGCAAACCCATCGAAAATAAATATTTCACGGTTTTGCAAGTAAGCTGCAAGCTTATTATAAAGCTTGTCAAAAACTTCAGGTTTTATAGGCTTGTTGGATTTTCCCCAGTTAATGTCATTATGGACCAATGGAACATCTACTATGAACCTATCTTCAGGAGATCTTCCTGTATATTTTCCCGTGGTAACGGATAGTGCTCCGGTATCAGTCAGTTTTCCTTCTCCTCTTAAAATGGCTTTTTGAACGAGAGCAGGTACTGACAGGTTCCTGTGGATTTTTGAACAGTTGATTATGCCTAACTGTTCGATATTTACTGCTTTTGTGTTCATAAATATCACTCCTTTTCATAGTATAAGATAGTCTGGATTTCTTTGGGAAATATGGATGATATGATATGGTGATATTATCCCATAATGTCACTAATATCTATATTATAGCATATTTCTAAACAGAAAAAATCTTACAAACGTTTACTTTTCCCCAAAATATGCCGGATAGATTTAAGCATGAGTTTGAATGATTTCATACCTATTTAATAGTATGGCTTGATCATGCATTTAAAAGTACTCGATTTATTATTTTGGCTATGTTAAAGTATA
>CALCDS010000158.1 GCA_937900065.1 uncultured Clostridiaceae bacterium
TAAAAATCAATGCTGCAATCATTCTCCCGATAATTTTTCAATAGCATCAGAGATTATATCAAGACCCTTTTTTATATCCATAGGGCCTGTGGAGGCAAAGCTTAACCTTATGTAACCGTGTTCAGGCCGGTTTATGAAAAATGTTGATCCCGGGGATATTATTACATTCTTCATAAGGCATTCACTATATAACATATTCGAGGAGAGCCCTTCCGGGAGCTTGATCCACAGATGAACCCCTCCCCCTGGCTTGTAATAATCAAATTTTTTTATCGAGCCGTCGATATATTGAATCGCAGTATTATACCTTTCGTAATATTTTTGCCTTATAGACTTGATATGCCTGTCCAATAGATTGTTTCTTATGTACATATCAAATGCTCTTTGTATAAGCCCTGAGGTCGATATGTCGCTCAACTGTTTTGCAGCTGCAACCCTGCTTTGAAGTTTGGGAGGGACGATCAAAAATCCTATCCTCATGCCGGGCATGAATATTTTTGAAAAGCTTTTTATGAGTATGACCCTGTCATTTTTGTCATATTGTTTTAAAAGCTTAGGTTTTTCAAAATAATAAAGGTCTGAAAGGTAATCATCCTCTATTATATAAAAATCATATTTCCCGGCTAAATATATCAGCCTTTCTTTGGTTTCCTCAGAGTATGAAAAACCCGTTGGGTTCTGAAAGCTGCTCATCACATATATGAACTTCGGGCTTTGCTCTTTTAAAACCGATTCGAGTTTAAAGCAGTCGATTCCCTCCTGGGTAATAGGTATGTCTATTATATCAGCGCCCCTTGATTTGAATACGGCAATCGCACCGGTATATGTGGGCCTTTCCGTTATTATGATGTCATTATAGTCGACCATTGCCTTTGCCACTATATCGATTCCCTGCTGCGCACCTGAAATTATTTGTATATCCTCTATTCTGCACTCTATACCGTTTCTGCACAGCATATCTAAAATGCATTCCCTAAGAGGCTTATAACCTTTTACCTCGGTATATTCAAATGCATATCCCAAATCCCTGTCCAATACCTCATTCAATATCGCTTTAAAATCAGATACAGGAAAGAGCTTGGGATCAGGAGACGATTTTGCAAAATCAATGGCATCTGCCCTATCAGCCATCTGGCTTTTTAAATACATGTCATATTTTTGGTCGACCTGGATATTCCCGGCGCGCCTGGCCATGACATATACGCCGCTGCCTGCCCTGCTGTAAGCATACCCATTCCTTTCAAGGAGCTTGTATGCATTTATTACGGTTACATTATTGACATTGAGGCTTTTTGCCATCTTTCTGATTGGTGGAAGCTTCTGGCTGTCGGAAAGCTCTCCGGATTCAATCCTTTTTTTTAGTTCCATATACAGTTGAACATATATAGGCTCACCGCATCTTTCTAGATGCAATGCTGCAGTATGCTTCATAATCACAGCCCCCCACTCTCATATATTATAACAGCTATAAATGAGAAAATTTAATAGCATTAATAAAATCTTGTGCAATTGCGGCATAGCAAATATGCACCACCTACATATATAGTAATTCTATTTGCATTAGATTTAGCGTTCAAATCCCAATTGCAGCAAAA
>CALCDS010000159.1 GCA_937900065.1 uncultured Clostridiaceae bacterium
AGTCATTCCCAAAGCACAAACTCATGCATAGAATATAATACTATGAAATTAAAAATCAGCGGAGGTCTCTCTCATGTACATTTGTTTATGTCCATTTTTTACGGTTGTTCCGATATGCTTTATGCACAATGACCCTTTGCCCACTACAACATTTTTAGGAGCCATACAACAGCAGCAAATGATGCCTCCTTACAGGCCGTATCCATATTATATGGAAGGAAATGCTTTTAGCATGCTGCGTTAGCTGACATTATACTCGTCTTTTAAAATATTTTTTGAGAAGTGTTTTTCATAAAAATCTTTTGCCTCTGATTGTTTTTCTTTTACGTATGTGCTTATTGAATCAAAGTTATCAAATAACAAGTCAACAAATCTTCCGTCTATCAAGCCCTTATCCGACTGCTCTTTTATCACCTTGTAAGCAGTCCTTCTGTCCATTCCCTTCCTATAAGGCCTATCTTCAGATATTGCTGTAAAAATATCGGCGACAGCCATTATGCGTGAACCTGTATCGATTTCCGCTGCCTTGCAGTGAAATGGATATCCGCTTCCATCCAGTTTTTCATGATGATATGCGGCCCACTTTGCTACCTGATCCAGCCCCCCGATAGAGTCCAAAATATAATATGTGTAATATGGATGGCATCTTACGACTGCAAATTCATATTTGGTCAATTTCCCCGGCTTTTCAAGTATGCTGTTCGGTATCACAAGTTTGCCCATATCATGAAAATTACCTGATATTTTCATCAAACTAACTTCCAAATCCGTCAATCCATAAAGACTGGACATCTTTTCAGCACATGCCGATACTCCTGAGGTGTGGGTTGCAGTAAATCTCGATTTAAAATCTATTATTTCTCTATACAAATCCGATATCAGCATGATTCCATCTAATCCTATTTCTTCATTTCTATATGGGCCTCCATGCTCAAGCATCTTGTATAATTTTACCGATACCAAGTCCAGCCAGAATTCTTCTCTTTTGGATACTTCAATGAAACAACCTACAATGTCACTGTTTATTTCTGTTCCTGAAAATCCTTTAATCTTCTCTATTATGTCATCGGTTTGATATAGTATATATTTATTTCTATCCACTAGCCTTTCAACATAATCGGATAAAAGTATTATCTGAGACATCAATACAATAGGATTTTTTATATCGTCATCCCAGTCGCTCCATTTTCTATGATGATTCTTTATTATCTTTGCAAGTTTTCTAAACCATGGAGTTTGTTCCAGCAATATCGCTCCCCTTATGGCGTGAATGTTTTCATCATCAGACTCAAAATTTTGCAAAGCCATTTTCTCTTCCACAGAAACCGCTCCGATGTCGTGAAGCAGCGCTGCTGCAAAAACGTCTTCTACGATTTCTTTCTCAAGGTTTGCACATCTTGCTATCTCGAGTGCAATGAATGCTGTTCTTTGCTGGTGCTGTGCAAACGACGGGTTTGCTATATCCAATACTTCAGACATTGCTAATAACAAATTGCCAAGATTTACAGATAATTTGCTTCTCATAAATATCCCATCCCTGAATTTAGTTTATAAACTTTTTCAAATATATAGTTTGTCCATAACCGCGCTCTAAACTCCTAAAACAAAACACATGAAAATAGTTGCTTCACATTTTAATTATTCCACACTATTTTTCATTTCCCTTCATTGCCTCACAGTATTATCTCCCCATCCTTTGCCGGGAAAATACTTATTACATATATAATGGTATCACTGATTTGTATTTTACAGTGAAATCATTTCAAAAATCAAAGAAATCATGCACAAATCTAGCAAAGCTCGTTATTCAATTTTGTTTTTTAAAGCCGACTTGCTATAAATAATTTCATTTATAAACCGAAATATATAATAAGACAAATTTAATTGCCTTGATATTCATTTTTGATTCATAATAAGATTTTAAGGAGGTTACAAATGAAAGGGACAGTTGTTTCTACTTGGATAAAGACATGCCGTAAGAATTATGGTGATGATATAGTCAACAAAGCAATGGTAAGCATAGGATGGGACAGCAGCAAAATATTCAACCCCTTGGAAGATGTGCCTGATACCGATGTTTTTAATATGATGGAATATATATCAAAAGACAAAGGTATAACTACAAATGAATTGTGGAAATCCATAGGCAAGGATAATATAGCATCATTCTCTGCTGCATATCCTGCCTTTTTTAAGCATGACAACCTTTATCAATTTTTAAAATCCATGTATGATGTACATATGGTCGTAAAAAAGAGAATACCCGGCGCCAATCCTCCATTGATCGAGCTTACGCCGATATCAAAAAATGAGGCTGTCTTTGTTTATAAGTCCAAGCGCAAAATGTTTGACTATCTTGAAGGCTTAATCAAGGGCTCTGCAGATTATTATAATGAAAAGATCAGCACCAAGGTGCTCGAAAGAACTGAAGACAGCATAAAACTTAGCATAAAATTCGAGAAAAATATATATAGTCTGAAGAAATATCCATTGAACAAGATTTTATCCTTTGGATTTATTCATTCCATCGAAGTCAAGATCACGATACTCACAGTGTTGATATCGCTACCATTCATATTGATTTCGCATTCAGCATTTAAGGATTCCAATTTTGTTTCATTGATAAGCATAGCCGGAGTATTTTTAGGTTCGCTTTTATCATCATATTTGCTTTTGAAACCCAAGAATATGATCACTTCGGAGCTTCAAAAATTGAATGAAAACAAGTACGTGGAAGAAATGGATATACAGACGTCCGACTTTTTCCAAAAGCTTTATAGACTTATACTCGATTACAAAAAAAATGTAAGGAAGGACTTTGTAGGTTTTAAAGGGCTTACAGATGAGATGGGCAATTTCGGAAGCGAAGTTGAAGCCGCAGTAAATAAGATGGACGCATCTTCGACTGAAATATCGCAAGTTGTTGATCAGGTAGCTCAGGGAGCACAGAACCAGGCTCAGGAAACCGAAAGGGCCGTAGCCATCCTCGGAGAAGATATAACCCAGCTCAACAATGTCGTGAGCAATGAAAACGTCAATAAGCAAAAGCTTGAGAATACTGTAAAAAATATAACGCAAAGCTTTGATCACGTAAACAATACTTCATCAAGCCTTTTTGAAATACTTAAAAAGGCTCAGGAGATAAAGCAAAACGGCACGGTAATACAAAAGAAGATAAACAATATCACCAACATTATTTCTATCGTATCTTCAATATCCACTCAGACCAACCTTTTGGCGCTCAATGCATCTATTGAAGCTGCAAGGGCCGGTGAAGCCGGAAAAGGATTCAGTGTTGTAGCGGAAGAGATAAGGAAGCTGGCTGAGCAATCTCAATCAGCTGTTGATGAAATCAGGACGAACTTAGAGGAGTTTGTAGTACAAATCGATAACCTTATTAAAAATGTCGGGCTGCA
This sequence comes from uncultured Clostridiaceae bacterium, assembly GCA_937900065.1. Classification (GTDB taxonomy): domain Bacteria; phylum Bacillota; class Clostridia; order Clostridiales; family Oxobacteraceae; genus CALCDS01. The sequence continues at coordinate 3,417 of CALCDS010000159.1, forward strand.
ATTCGATGTTATAGATACGGAAAGCTCCAAACTCAGCACGGTTGTCAAAGACAGCGTAAATTCCGTTGAGACCATGCAGGTGGTTTCCAATACAATGATAAGCACTATAGAATCATTGGGCAAGGAAAGCCAAAAGATAAATGATGTATGCAAAAAGATAGAATCATTGGCTGCAATAGCCGAAGAAAATTCAGCTTCATCGGAAGAAGTCAGTGCAAATGTTTCAAATTATACTGAAGGGATAAAGAATATTCTTGAGCATATTTCCAATTTCAAAGAGCTCACAAAGGAATTCAATGACGATATATCAAAATACGCCATTTAAAAT
>CALCDS010000160.1 GCA_937900065.1 uncultured Clostridiaceae bacterium
TACCCATAATCTCAATTTCATGGTACATAAAATTAATTGTTGCAGACTTGTGTAGATAACCATAGCAAAATGTCGTAATACGCATATTTTATATTAGAGAAACTCTGAAGGGAGTGAGAAAATATGGCGTTGGAGAACTTTATCATAGATGAAATGAGTCGAATGACAAACAACAACCAGGTTGCCGGGACTAATGTGTCAAACGTGGCAGGGCTTGGCACGAATTGTTGCCCTACATCAACATCAGGCGACCAGGTGTTGGGTGCCAATGCTTTAGCTGGGCTGGGCACTAACTGCTGCCCCACCACAAATGGAAACGGAGATGTATTGGGTACCACAGCCTCCGGAAGAACCATTGAAGTTCCAGAGGTGCTGGGAATAAATGAAGGCAATACATTTGTTGAATTATGTATTCCTATCATACCTCCGGGATTTAGCATACTTTTCAATTCTATAGAGAGGCATGTGGTATTCGATGCACTGGTTGCAGCCGACAACAAGGTATTCATAAATGGAAGGCTTATAAAGAAAATACCTTTTGAGACATGTGACAGGTCCGTAACTCCTGTATCAGGCAACATCACCAGAATCACTGTGAGCAATGTAAGGGCCGTAACAGTGGAAGCAGTATTCTCGTTATGCATACCTGTAAAGGGATCTGTCAGAGGCGGCAGGGTTGTTGTACTCAATACCAAGATAGATTCTGTGGATCTGCCCAACCTAAGATGCCCGGAGCTCTCCTGCATAAGGTCGGTTACGGAAAAAGACTGTATAACGGTAAGGGTAAAGGTAGAGAGGGATACCATGATAACTGTCCCAACTGTTTAAGATAAAGCGGGGCACATCATCTTTAAAAAATGATGTGCCCCGCTTGTGCAATCACAGTTTTGCTATTTCCCTTATCGCACCCAGAGTGTATCTTATGTCGTCTTCAGTGTTGAAGTATCCTATGCTTAATCTTACCGAGCCTATTGGATAGCTTCCAACCGTCCTGTGCGCATAAGGTGCGCAGTGCAGTCCTGAACGTGCCATTATCCCATATTTTCTATCAAGCATATATGCAAATTCAGACGGATCCATTGATTTTAGATTGATTGACACAACTGCTGTCATCTTGCTTACATCCATAGGGCCATATATGATTATGTTTTCAATGCCATGAAGTCCTTCTATCAGCATTTTAAGAAGTTTAGACTCGTGCTCACGTATCTTTTCAATCCCAGTTGCCTCTATAAATTCGATCCCTGCCTTGAGCCCTGCAATCCCGGCCGCGTTTAAAGTGCCGCTTTCGTATTTGTCCGGCAGCATGTCGGGCTGGATATCCTCGTCGGACTTGCTTCCCGTTCCGCCCTGGATTATGGGCAACATGACGGCGTCTGCACGCGGCGATATCAAGAACCCTCCGGTTCCCTGAGGACCTAAGAGAGCTTTATGTCCTGTAAATGCAAGTATATCAAGATTGAATTTTTGAAAATCTATGTCAACTACTCCTGCGCTTTGGGCTGTATCCAGTATAAAAAGCAATCCGTGTTCCCTGCAAATCCTGCCTACCTCTTTTGCAGGCATTATGGTCCCTACAAGATTGGATGCATGGGTCATCACTATTGCCTTTGTATTGTCTTTGATCGATTTTTCAACATCACCGACATTTAAAAAGCCATTCTTGTCGCATTTTATTATTGTTAACTCTATTTTTCCCTCTTCTTGCAATGTCCTTAAGGGCCTCATCACGCTGTTGTGTTCCATTGAGGTCGTTATTATGTGCCATCCGTCTTTGAATATTCCATTTATCGCCATATTCAAGGATTCGGTTATGTTTTGAGTAAATATAACGTTTTCTATGCCGGGTCCGTTGAAAAATCCATTTATGAGTTTTCGCGTTTGAAATACGATCCTGCCGGCTTCAAGTGAATTGCTGTATCCGCCTCTTCCAGGGCTTGCGCCCACATATCTCATAAAATCGGCTACAGCATCGATTACAGAATCGGGTTTTGGGAATGTCGTAGCGCTGTTATCCAGATAGACTTTTCTCAAAGTGTTCCCCTCCCTTAAAATGATTTTATCACTTTTGGGTGTATTTTTTTATGGTATCATTCCATTTTTCCGATTATTTTCTTTGACCTATGGAATTTTAATGTTATATTTAGACGATAATATTTTATGGATATTAAATTTTTGGGTCATGTTAAATTGAATGTTGATTTTTGAGCAATCCAAGCGAGCTGAGATACACTTTTGCTAAGTTCTTGGCGAAATTGCCGAAGTGAATCCTA
>CALCDS010000161.1 GCA_937900065.1 uncultured Clostridiaceae bacterium
ATAACCATCAAAGGCATGATGAGGCAATAAAAAGGGCCGGCTTCAAATTTGGTAAAAATTTGAAGCCGGCCCTCTATGCTTTCCTTGATTAGGGAAGAAAACATATCCTGCACTATATTAAAATTTTCCTGATATTCAATACATCGTCATGGCCGCATGAAGTGCATGTAAAAATATGCTGGCATATTCCCGGAGGCTCGCCATCCATCTTATCGGTCAGGTTATGGCTTAAATAAGGGCTGTAATCATCGTAAAAATCTTGTATCCTCCCTCCGTCTTTCATAAAGCCGCCGCATATCTTGCATCTTACCGCACTGTCGAAAAGACCGTTGCAAAGCGGGCATAGACATTCCATGCAAACACTTCCCTCTTTACAGTTTAGAATATTAAATTAGCAATAAGGCCGCCTTAAACCCCGCGCCGCAAAAGTGCTCACACCTAACTATGATTGCTCAAAAAATCATAGCCTAAAGATCTGATCTTATGCCATCAATACGGAGCCTTTGGAAGAGTCGCCAAAGTCAATTTTTTGACAACCTCAAATACGTCCTCAGACAGATCGGTTATATCGTATATCAGCTCAAGCGTCTTTCTTATCTCATGCGACTTTGCAAAATTGATGTTTGACATATTGAATGCAGCTACAGAATAAAAATCTGCAGCTGTTGCAAGAGCTGTCAATATGTTCAAAACCGGTACAACCTCGGTTTCAACTGCAAATCTCAAGGAAGGATTTAGGCCCAAACGAATGATCTGTGCTCTTATGTCGTTTACAGACGTTATTGTTGCAAGTATCCTTGCAAGCTCACTTTGAACATCTATCTGTGAAGGAGCCTGACCAACTATTGGAGGAGGCACTTCCGACCCTGCTATAATTTCCTGCCCTACAATTGCGGGAATATTTTGCCCTCCGCCTGCTCCTGTCTGGCCTCCATCTTGTCGGGTCATATAAAATCCCCCCTTATGCGCAGTTTTTGATGTACCTTATTAATATTTATGTGGCAAATAGAATATTAGTATCCATCATTTTTTTGAAACTTTGCTTATCGGACAGCTTTGCTCATGCTTCCATCAAGAATGCCAGATAACCCCTGGTCGTTTCATATATGTCGGCTTTGCTTGCGACTTCCCATGGAGCATGCATATTGTGGAGGGCTACTCCGCAGTCTACGACTTCCATTCCGTAATTAGCCATTATATAAGCGATCGTGCCGCCGCCTCCAAGGTCGACCTTTCCAAGCTCCGAAGTCTGCCATGAAACATTGTGCTTATCCATTATCCTTCTGATTTTGGCAATATATTCAGGATTGGCATCATTGCTGCCTCCCTTTCCCCTTGAGCCCGTATACTTGTTGAACACGATTCCCTTTCCGAAATAGGCTACATTGTTCTTCTCGCTTGCGGAAGGATAATTCGGGTCAAAAGCAGCGCTTACGTCGGATGAGAGCATGAAGGAATTTTCAAGCGCCCTCCTCAGTTTCAGATCGCTGTATTCGCCGCAAAGCGATATGATTTCAGCTACTTTGTTTTCAAAATATTTTGAGTGCATTCCCGTAGCGCCCACGCTGCCTATCTCTTCCTTATCGGTCAATATTGCGCAGCAAGTTTTGTCAGGGTCATCGATCTTTAAAATAGCTTCAAAGGATGTATAAGCGCAGATCCTGTCATCCTGCCCGTATGCCATTACCATGCTGCTGTCAAACCCGCAATCCCTTGCTCTTCCGGCAGGCACTATTTCAAGTTCAGCCGATACGAAATCTTCCTCAGACATCTTGTATTTTTCATTCAAAAGCCTCAATATGTTTAATTTGACCCTTTCCTTTTCTTCCTTATCGGTTATCGGAATGCTTCCAAAGCATACATTCATATCTTCGGCTTCTATGATCTTTGAAGGCTTTTTCTCCATCTGCTCTGCCGAAAGGTGTATCAGCAGATCCGAGACATTGAATACAGGATCGTTTTCGTCTTCACCTATCACGATATTTGCAACCGAGCCGTCTTTTTTCACCACAACGCCGTGTATTGCAAAAGGCAGTGCGACCCACTGGTATTTTTTTATCCCACCGTAATAATGGGTTTTCAGCATTGCAAGGCCGTTATCCTCATAAAGAGGATTCTGCTTTAAATCGAGCCTTGGGGAATCAACATGTGCCCCGAGGATCCTCATTCCGCCTTCAACAGGCTCCTTGCCGATCACAAACAGCAAAAGCATCTTGTCGCGGTTGTTTGCATATACCTTGTCGCCGGCCTTTAGCCTGCGGCCTGATTTTATTATCTCTTCAATATCCTCGTAACCCGCTTTTTTGGCAAGCGATACAAATTCAATAACGCATTCCCTTTCAGTCTTGCACTTGGACATGAAATCCTTATACCTGTCTGAAAGCTTAAAGACCTCTGCCAAATCCTTTTGAGTGTATTTGTCCCAAGCTAATTTATATTCCTTTTTAAGTTTGTCATATTTATTCTGTGCCATAATAATCATCCCCCATATTTAAATTTTGGTCCTGTCAAAGCTCTGTTGCCGCATGTGCATCCGTTTCGTGCTTTCTTCTATTAAAGTCTGCTGCTTCATCAACAAATGCCTCAAACAGTTTTAAAAATATACCGTGTTTTTCTACAAGGCCTTCAGGATGCCACTGCACCCCGACTACAAATGTCTTATCAGTGCTTTCGATACCTTCAATTATACCGTCCGGTGATTTTGCAGTCACTTTAAATCCGCGTCCCAATTCCTTTACAGACTGGTGGTGGAATGAGTTGACATTAAGCTCGCATTCTCCAAAAATGCCGTGCAATTTGCTGTCCTTTTCTATTATCACCCTATGGTAATAATCCTGTGGAAGCGTTTGCAGCGCTAAATGTCCAAGGGCATTTTTGATCTGGCAGTGTATATCCTGGTATAATGTTCCTCCGCATCCAACATTCATAAGCTGTATTCCCCTGCATATGCCCAGCACGGGCATATCCCTTTTCATACATTCTTTAAAAAGTGCAAGTTCACATATATCCCTGTCCTCCGATATAGATGTAACGCCTAAAATAGGGTCTTCTCTGTAGCGCAGCGGAGATATGTCGTTCCCGCCGGTAAACAATAATCCGTCCAATGAATCGATATAAATTTTCATATCATCCTCATACGGAAGCACAGGTATCAATACCGGCATCCCTCCTGCGGCATACACCGACTTTATATAATTGTAATTTACAGAGTCAAAAACTTTTTCCAAACGATGTTCACAGACCGTGGTGATGCCTATCAGAGGCTTCACATAAGCCACCTCCTTTAACATTTGCCATATCAAACTCTTTTATACATCTTTAGGAATCTTCCGCATGATATAGAGCAGGGCTTAATTTGCACCATTTTAAATTTGTATGTATAATCTGTCTGCAAAATTACCTTAATATAAAATGAATGAACTATTATGCCCATATTGGCCTATATATAATTTAGTTTAATTTACATCAAAATTCAACTAAGGTATCCCACATAATGCTTTAAAATGCAAATATTCATTATGAATCGATGATACAGGACTTTTAAATCGGTTTATGGTATTATTTATTTGAGGTGTGAATGTCATGAATAAATCCATAATGTTAGTTGAAGACGACCGCAGGATGCGGCATTTGCTTTGCGATTACTTTAAAAAAGAAAACTTTTCTATTGTTGAAGCTGCAGACGGGAAAGAAGCCGTTGGAAAGTACAATGATGGAATAGATATAGTAATACTCGATATAATGATACCTTTTATAGACGGCTGGGAGGTATGCCGGACCATAAGGAGCCAGTCAAATGTACCCATAATAATACTGACTGCAAAGTCACAGGAAGATGACAAGCTTTTAGGATATGAATTGGGAGCCGACGATTATGTGACAAAGCCCTTCAGCCCGAAAGTGCTGGTTGCAAAGGTAAAGGCTTTGCTGAAAAGGGCTGACGGGTTATACGGAGAAGACGATGGAATAGTCAAGGCAGGAGGAATCGTGATAAACAATATAGCCCATGAGGTCACGGTCGACGGGCAGGTAATAGTCCTTACCCCGAAGGAATATGAGCTCCTCTCTTATCTCATCAAAAACAAAGGCATAGCCCTGTCCAGGGAGAAAATACTTGATAATGTATGGGGTTACGACTATTATGGTGATATTCGAACCGTTGACACCCATATAAAGAGGATAAGGGAAAAGATAAAGGACAAGGGCAATTTCATATCAACGGTAAGAGGAAGCGGTTATAAATTCGAGGTGAAAGGATGAAAAGAAACAGCATATCCTTTAAATTGTTTATAACGACAATAATATTCTTTATAATATTTATAAGCGCCACTATGCTGGTACAATCACTTTTCTTTGAAAAATTCTATGCTGAACGCAAGACAAGGGTTTTAAGAAACAATCTTGATAAGTTTAAAACACTTTATCAATCCTCAAACCATAATATACAAGATATCATAGAGCCGTTAAGAAAATTTCAGGATTCAAACAATGCCCAGCTGGTGATCATGAACCGGAACAAGATATTTGACTACAACCTCATATCGGGTTCCATATTTGAAAACAGCGATCCGTCAAGGGAGCAAATAATGAGGGCCGCCATAATGCAGTGGGGAGTCATATCAAGGACCTACCGGCCCGAAATCGAAGGCGGAAAGGACATAGTATATAATATCAAGCATCCTGTATTTAAAACAGACAATATCGTGATAATCTCCCCTGTGGTCAGCAGGGGAAAAGTAAGCGATGTGATATTCGCTGTCTCCTCGCTCCAACCTGTGGGCGAGGCCGCAGCAGCCATGAATGAGTTCTATATATATATATACTTAGGCCTTGTGATATTAGTCGTGATACTTTCGTTTATTTACTCAAGCATGGTTTCAAAGCCTCTTGTGAGTTTGAACAATACCGCTTTAAAGATGGCTGAACTGGATTTTTCATCAAAATGTGAAGTAAAATCAAACGATGAAATCGGAAACCTATCATCCACTTTAAATTTTCTCTCGGACAAACTAGGCACCACGCTCAAGGAACTGAAATCCGCAAACGAAAAACTCCAGGCTGATATAGACAAGGAAAGAAGCATAGAAAAGATGAGAAAGGAATTTATAGCAGGAGTATCCCATGAATTGAAAACTCCTGTCAGCTTGATAGAAGGTTATGCCGAAGGCTTAAAGGACAATATAGTGGAAGGCGAGGACAGGGATTTTTATATGGATGTGATAATAGATGAGGCCAAAAATATGGGCAAACTGGTAAACGACATGCTCGATCTGTCCCAGCTTGATTCGGGAAATTATAAACTGTCCCAGCATCCGTTTATAATAGACAGTTTTATTTCATATATAGTCAAGAAATACTCTAACCTGCTGCACCAAAAAGACATAACATTGAATATGAAATTTGAAAACGAGAACATTCAGGTATTCGGAGACAAGTTCAGGATCGAGCAGGTGATAATAAACATGCTCAACAATGCCATCAAGCATACTCCCGAGGGCGGACTGATAAATATAAACATAATGGATGGCGACGACATTGTGACAGTAGAGATAGAAAACCAGGGCGAACATATAGGCGAAGAAGATATGGAAAATATATGGGACAGGTTTTACAGGACCGACAAATCAAGAAGCAGGGATTCCGGGGGCACCGGGTTGGGGCTTGCCATAGCAAAGGATATATTATTGCTTCACCAGAGCAGCTTTGGGGTTGTAAATACGGATTTGGGAGTAAAATTTTATTTTACATTAAAAAAAGTGAAATGATTTATTTCAAATTCAGGCTGTGTTAAATAGAAATGTCGGCTTTATACATCAAGAAGCATTTTAAAAGGCCAACATCATATTTTAAAAGAGCCTGATTTTTTTAAGCAGGCTCATCTATAAAATCGATCAAGAATATTATCCATAATTAAGTTATAATGTATATTAATAGTAAGCATTTTATAATCAATATTATAGGGAGGTAGGATATGAATATTAACAGGCTAAGGTCCAAATTATGCGGTATGGTTTTGCTTTTTATGGTATTGACCACTCAAAGCGCATTTGCGGAGCCGATAAGCAAAACTACATCTTACATCATGGATGTGCAGTTTAATGAGGATGCAAAAACATTGAGTGCTGCTGAAACCGTGAGTTTCACAAATAATTACGGCGAAGATCTAAAAGAAATAGTATTCCATCTATATCCGGATTCATACGGAAAAGCAGAGACCATGCCCAGTCTAGGCCCGATCATGAACGGGCAGATTTCAGAGGACCAAAAAGGGGACATAGACATCATAGATGTAACATATGACGGGCAAAAATTGAATTACACTGAGGATAATCAGGTTTTAAAGATAATGCTTTTAAATCCTTTAAAAAGCAATGATTCCATAGAACTTAAAATAAATTTCAAGCTGAAGATCCCACAAGGCTTTGGGAGGCTAGGCTATAATGATGATATCTTTTCGCTTACCAACTGGTATCCCATATTGTCAATATATGACCCAGCATACGACAGTTGGGATGAAAATCCATTCCATCCCATAGGCGAATCGAATTACAGCGATGTATCTGATTATGATATAAAAATACATATCCCAAGCAACTTTGTCATAGCCTCAACCGGTGTCACTGCAAATGAAGAAACTTCGGGGAATGAAAAAGTGGTAAAGGTCGATGCAGAAAATGTAAGGGATTTTGTGTTCATGTTATCCAAAAATTATAAAGTCATATCAAAGAATGTATCAGGCATTAAAGTAAACAGCTATTATATAAGAGATGAGGTCAAGCCAATGGCTCAAAGGATGCTTGACTTTGCTTCAAGTGCCCTGCTGTTTTACAGCGATTCGTTCGGAAAATACCCATATCCGGAGCTTGATGTAGTTGAAACGCCACTGTCGGGAGGTGCAATGGAATATCCCCAGCTCATACAAATGGGAAGATATCCATACTTTCAAAATGCAGATCAGAATAGAGATGCATTCTATACAAGCTGGCTGGATGAGGCAATCGTGCATGAAACCGGCCACCAGTGGTGGTATGTTTCCGTGGGGAACAACGAATTTAAAGAGCCCTTTATGGATGAATCCTTAACATGCTACTCAACAGCATATTATTTTGAAAAACAATATGGAAAGTATGACAGAAGGAGCATACTGACAGCTTTCAGAGCGGCAATATACCCGAGCAAGACGGAACCCTTTGACAGCAGCGTGGATGATTTTAAGAATATGTCCGAGTACAACACGGTCATATATAATAGGGCTCCCATAGTTCTTGAGGATTTAAGGTCCACTGTCGGAGACGAAAAATTCCTCAATATAATGAGAAACTATTTTAAAAAGTATCTTTTTAAAAACGGTACAATCAATGATTTTTTAAATGTGATAAAAGAAACCGCAGGCGATGATGTCGCCGCAAAAATAAAAAAAGCCATATCATCCACTGATTACTATCCTGAAAATTTGGTGCCTACTAAAGAGGAAACAAAAGAGATAAACAAAAGAAATTTTGTGGAAAATATAAAACAGCAGGAGCAATATAACGGTATGATCCCGGGAAGCATTTTAGTCAGGGGCATGGGCGGCAAGATCCATATAATAACCCCTGAAGATCCAGATGAAAACAACAAAAAGACAACAAGCAATCTCGTAAAAAATTTGAAGTCGTATTCGGACAGCATGGGGCTTGGAGTGCAGTTTGCAGTCGAGGATTCAAGCAAGTTTGAAAGCTCAAATTTAAAGGAAAATCTGATACTTATAGGAAACAATGAAAACAACGAAATCATAAACAAAATGAGCAGCAGCTTTCCTGTGGTTCTAAGTTCAAAGGGCCTGCTGTTTGACGAAGCTGCAATCGCTGCCAAGGATTACTCGGGTTATTTTCTGATAAGCAACCCAAATAATGCTGAAAATATAATAATCGTGATTTCACCTCCAAAGGATGAGCAATATTACAATTTGGATTGGTATGGGCCATACCAGTATGATTTCAAAGTAAACGGCAAAATGGAGATCAAGGGTAAATTTTAGACTCAAAAAAGGCGTGCTGCACAATGAA
>CALCDS010000162.1 GCA_937900065.1 uncultured Clostridiaceae bacterium
ACCTTAAAGCCGTTTTCACTTAAATACTTTAAATCCCTTGCCAGCGTGGCAGGGTCGCAGGATACATATACAACCCTTTCAGGCTTCATGGATGCAATGGTCTGCAAGAGCTCCTCTTTGCAGCCTTTTCTTGGGGGGTCGACTACAACTACATCGGCTTTTACGCCGTTTTTATAAAGCTTGGGAATCACGTCTTCAGCCCTGCCCTCTATGAATTCAACGTTTTCGATTTTGTTTCGCACAGCATTATCTCTGGCATCTATTATGGCCTGCTTGATCACTTCAACTCCATATACCTTCTTGGCTTTTTGCGCAAGAAAAAGCGATATTGTCCCTGTACCGCAGTATGCATCGATTACGGTTTCGTCTCCTGAAAGGTTTGCATATTCCAGTGCCTTGCTGTACAATACCTCGGTCTGCACAGGATTGACCTGGAAAAATGACATAGGCGATATCTGAAATTTTAAATCGCCTATATAATCTAGGATATCTCCGGTCCCGTAAATCGTATTGTTTACACTTCCAAGCACAACGTTTGTAGCTTCCTGATTTATATTTTGTATCACGCTCTTTAAATTGGGAATATTCTCCTTCAGCATAGATATGAGCTCTTCCCTGTGCGGCATGTCAAATCCGCTGGTAACAATAACAACCATTATATCGCCTGTATGATAAGCCTTCCTTACCATCACATGCCTTAGGATTCCCTTTCTTGAGGCTTCGTCATATATGGATATCCCATATGCCCTTGCCCACTCTCTTATTATTTCCATTATTTTATCGCTCATCTCGTCCTGTATCAGGCAGGACGGCGTATCAACGACTTCGTGCGACCGCGGGGCATAGAATCCTACAATAGGCCTTCCATCCTTTATTCCAACCGGAAATTGGGCTTTATTTCTGTACCTGTATGGGTTTTTCATTCCTATCGTATCATGAATCAAGGCATCTTTAAGTTTTGCTATCCTCTCTATGCTGTCGGATACCTTCTGCTTTTTAAATTTGAGCTGCGCATCATAACTTAGATGCAAAAGCTGGCAGCCTCCGCATCTTTTTAAGCTGCACAGCGGCTTCACTCTCTCATCCGACGGCTTTAAAATCTCAACAAGCTTTCCATAGCCGTAATTTTTATTCAGCTTCACTATTTTCGCCCTTATTTCTTCCCCGGGCAAAGCTCCATTCACAAATATTGCAAAGTTGTTTATCCTTCCGATCCCTTCTCCCTGGGAGCCGAGAGCATCTATTTTTAAAACATAATCTTTATTTTTCTCAACAGGTTTATCAACCATTTGCAAATACCTCCGCAACTTTTATCGTAACGTCCTTTGCTACAAATATACATCGCTTTAAAAATAGGCTGTGTTTAGCAAGGGCTTTACTGCCTCTTCTTATTATAATAGCCTTTGCCGGATTTTTTAAGCTATTTTTAATCCGTATAAACTACGTGCAAACTTTTTATAAGATATAAGATATATTATATAAATTGTTTCACGTGAAACAATTCCCAGAAATGTATGATACTGGCTGGATATAAGGCCCTCTGCATAATTATAAACTGTTATATATACACCCATAATGCTAACTAAAGCCATGGCAGTGCTGCACAATGAAAAAAATTCATCGTGC
>CALCDS010000163.1 GCA_937900065.1 uncultured Clostridiaceae bacterium
TAATTAAAGGCTTGTAAGTCATATTGTCAAATCGCTTAATTCGTAAGAAGCGGGGAAACCATTTTTGGGGTGAATCTCATTTTATGAGTAGGGCTATCCTTTAGTCCGAATCCGTCAGCTAACCTCGTAAGCGTAAAGGGAGGAGTTGATTTATATGTCCTGTTTTTGCTGTTAAGTAAAAGCTGTGGATGTGCTTCCCCACAGCTTTTTTGCATATTATCATTGGCAAATATTAGTAATAAAGAAGCGCAAATCAAATTAAAATCAATATTTTAAGGGGGTCGATGTTGGAAATATGAAAAAGAATATCATAAATAAAATCGTGATCTTTGTTTTGCTATGTGCACTGACGGCACTGACGGCTTGTTCGAGCAAACAATCCGGTACAGGAAAAAATAAAACCCTTGTTTTTGCTGATGCCGGATGGGACAGCATACGCTTTCACAACGATGTGGCGACATTTATATTGGAAAAGGGATATGGTTACAAGACCGATGTATTGTCAGGTTCCTCAGCTACAACTTTTACAGGTCTAAGAAACGGTGATATAGATATACTCATGGAACTATGGGGAGAAAATATACAGGATATTTACAATGAAGCAATTAAAAACGGTGAAATAGTTGATGTATCTATAAACTTTGATGATAATGCCCAAGGGTTGTATGTACCTAAGTATGTCATAAGCGGTGATCCGGCAAGAGGCATAAAACCTGTTGCGCCCGATCTTAAAACGGTCAAGGATCTTGCAAAGTACAAGGATGTGTTTAAAGATCCGGAAGATCCAAGTAAAGGGAGAATTTATGGATCGCCTTCTGGATGGAGCGTTGACAAGATGCTGAGGGAGAAAGTAAAGGCTTATGGATTGGATAAGACATACAATTATTTCGGTCCCGGTTCGGATTCAGCTCTAAGTGCTTCAATAGCAAGTGCTGTTGAAAAGGGAGAGCCATGGGTAGGATATTACTGGGAGCCGACATGGGTTATAGGCAAATATGATATGGTTTTGTTGGAGGATGAACCTTACAGCAAAGAAAAGTGGGAGAATGGATATGCATGTGAATTTCCTTCTCAAAAAGTGACAATAGCTGTCAATAAAGATGTTGTGAACAAGGCGCCGGATGCGGTTGAATTTTTGAAAAAATATAAGACAAGCAGTGATCTGACAAGCAAAGCTCTTGCATATATGCAGGACAATAATGTAGGCACCAAAGAAGCTGCAGAATGGTTTTTAAAAGAAAATGAGGATATATGGACTAAATGGGTGCCCGATGATATAGCAAGTAAAGTTAAACAAGCATTGTAATGATTGCTCTTGTGCAATGCTGACTATTAGGATATATACTCTCAAATCCTGATTGCATGGCGGCTCGGCCGTAAAAACAATGAGTTTTTATGGCCGAAAAGCTCTGTGCAATCAACTGATTTATATGATAAGCAATGAAGTAATTGAAAGCTTGCTATTTTGTTTATAAGGAGGCCTTAGAATATGAACAATTTTCCTGATAATTTGAGATTTGAAATAGGAATATATGTAGATGAAATAGTAAAATGGTTGACAAATAATCTTGGAGGTTTTTTCGATGCTCTAAAAGATGGAGTAATGTGGTTTTTGCTTAATATGCAAACCTTTCTTTTGTGGATTCCATGGTACGTTGTAGTACTGGCGGTTTTTATAATAGGATGGCGTATAAAGAGTTGGAAATCCGGACTGTGCTATGGGATTATGATATTTTTAGTCGGCACTTTTGGACTGTGGAATGAAATGATGATCACGGTTGCCGTGATGTTGACTTCCGTAATAATTTCAATTGTCATTGGAATCCCATTAGGCATATTGATGGCATATAGTTCCAGGCTCGAATTGATTATAAAGCCGATGCTTGATGCAATGCAAACAATGCCAAGTTTTGTATATCTCATTCCGGCCGTATATTTTTTCGGGCTTGGGACCGTACCTGCGGTATTTGCCACTATCATATATGCAACCCCTCCGGTAATGAGACTTACCAACCTTGCTATACGCAGGGTGCCTAAGGAGATGAAGGAAGCGGCAAATTCTTTTGGATCTTCCAGATGGCAGGTTTTAACAAAGGTTGAGCTGCCTCAGGCGTTTCCGACTATAATGACAGGCATAAACCAGACGACGATGATGGCAATGGCAATGGTTGTTATTTCATCTATGATCGGAGCTAAGGGATTGGGTGAGAATGTAGTTACAGCTATGAACAGGATCGATATCGCCATGGGCTTTGAGGCTGGAATCAGCATAGTATTTCTGGCTATCATAATCGATAGGATAACCCAGGGGATAGCCGATAGGTTCAAGTATGCAGAGTGATTAGGAGGTGATATTCGATGGCAGTAAAGATTAAAGTGGAAAATGTTACAAAGATTTTCGGAAGCAATATACAACCTGTGCTTAAAAGGCTTGAAGAAGGGGAAGGCAAGGAGCAGATATTAAAAGAAACCGGCTGCACTGTCGGGGTCAATAATGCATCCTTTGATGTCTATGAAGGTGAAGTATTTGTTATAATGGGCCTTTCGGGCAGCGGCAAGTCGACTTTGATAAGGTGCCTTAACCTTTTAAACAGGCCTACATCCGGAAATATATATGTTGATGGTGAAAATATCGTCAATTATAATAGAGCGCAGCTTAAGGAGTTCAGACAGAGAAAAGTAGCTATGGTATTTCAGCATTTTGGACTTATAACCCACAGGACCGTACTGGCAAATGTGGAATACGGTCTTGAGGTCAGAAAAGTGCCTAAGGATGAGAGAAGAAAGATAGCAATGGAAATGCTTGATACTGTCAGCCTAAAGGGATGGGAAGATAAAATGCCAGGGGATTTGAGCGGAGGGATGCAGCAGCGTGTAGGTTTAGCCAGGGCTCTTGCAAATGACCCTGACATACTTTTGATGGATGAGCCGTTTAGTGCACTGGATCCGCTTATAAGGAGAGAGATGCAATTAGATCTTCTTGATATTCAGGCAAGGCTGAAAAAGACGATAGTATTCATAACCCATGATGTGAATGAGGCCTTTAAGTTGGGAAACAGGGTTGCAGTCATGAAAGACGGGAATATAATACAAATAGGAACGCCTGAGGAGATTTTGACATCTCCTTCAGATAAGTATATAGAAGATTTTGTAAGGGATATTGACAGGACAAAGGTAATACAGGCCAAAAACATAATGAAAAAATCTACGGCTCTTGTATCATCAAAACAAGGACTAAATGTTGCTATAAGGGAAATGGAGCAAAACGGTATATCAAGCTTGTTTGTTGTAGATGAAGATAGAAAGCTTCAAGGCATTATAACTATCGATGATGCCGTTGATGCGGTAAAGCAGAATAAAAAGATAAATGATATTTTAAGGCATGATTACTTTACTGCAAGCCCTGGAACATATATACAGGATCTTATAAACCAGGCAATAGAGGCAAAGTATCCTATAGCTGTGATTGATGAATCAAATAAGCTTTTAGGGATAATAGTGCGCTCATCAATACTGTCGGGTCTGGTTTGATTCATCTCTAAGGGTCCTAAATCAAAGTCGATATACAAATTATCGATTTTGATAAATGGGACCTAAGTGGGATGGTGCGGATTGCAGTTACAATAAAGGTAAGCAAAAATTTATATATTATTTTTAAAAAGTGTTGACAGCTTCAGACAAAGGTGATAATATAAATAAGCTGTCCGATGGACAGC
>CALCDS010000164.1 GCA_937900065.1 uncultured Clostridiaceae bacterium
AAGTGCGAACTGGTGAGCGGGATGCTCAAAATCAACATATTTGTTAAATGCGGTTGGCAAAGATGGGATGCTAAAAATTGATACCTTAAGCGGGATTGTAATCTATTGTATTTTGAGGGAATGATTGTATATATCTGTGAGTTGATGGAAGAGGGATGGTGTATATGGCATTGAAAATCGACAGAGAAGTAAAAAATATACCTATAGAGCTGATACGGCCCAATACATACCAGCCAAGAAAGCAGTTCAATCAGGAAAGCTTGGACGAACTTACGGAATCGATAAAGACTTACGGAATACTCCAGCCTTTAAGCGTGAGGCCGAATGGAGATACATATTATGAGCTGATTGCAGGAGAAAGAAGGCTGAGGGCTGCCGAGATGGCAGGGCTCAAGGATGTTCCGGCAATAGTTGTTGATGCGACGGATAGGGATTCTGCGGCTCTGGCATTGATCGAAAATCTGCAGCGTGAGGATTTGAACTATATAGAGGAAGCTGAAGGCTATGAAAACCTTATAAAAGATCATAATTATACCCAGGAACAACTTGCACTTATAATAGGAAAAAAGCAATCGACAATAGCAAACAAGCTTAGGATATTGAGGCTGTCTGACAGCATAAAGCAAAAACTTCTTGAATACAACCTGACTGAAAGGCATGCACGGGCGCTACTCAAGCTTCCTGATGAAAAGTCCCAGGCAAGAATGATCGAGAAGATAAAGGAAAAAGGATACACAGTCAAAAAGACTGAAGAGATGATTGAAATTGAATTGTCCAAGCTTGAGGAAAAGGACAGCGAAGAGAACAAGCGGAACCAAAAGATAAAAGGGGCAATAATGAACGCCAGGATATATATAAACACTATAAAAAATGTTATGGAAAAGAATGGAATAAATGCCCAGTACTCATTCGCAGATAAGGATCAGTATATCGAAGTCATGGTAAAGATACCTAAGGAATGTTAGGGTGCAGAATATGCACCTTATATTTTTTTGAATAAAAGAAGTATGCCGATTATAATGAATGCTATTGCTGCGCTGTTTTGTATAAGATTTGGCGGAACATATCTTGACAGCATGCTTCCTAAAAATACGCCTACCAATGATGAACATATCAAAGCAAATGACGCTCCTATAAAAACCGGCCATATCGAATTGTTTTCTGCTGCCATGAGCATGGTCGCGATCTGGGTTTTGTCCCCCAATTCTGCGACAAACACTACTAAAAATGTTCCGAAGATGATTTTGAGCATGATATAATCCTCCATGATGAAATTTTTGAGCAACATTGCGTTCTCGTATAAATTATATTCTTATAAATGATATATATTATTTTTTTTGCCTTTTTTTATTTGATGTTCAGTTTTTGGAAGGATGTTATTCTTTTATTTTGCATTGTGTTTGTTATAATATAATAGATGGAAAAATAGATGGAAAGGTAAAAGTTTGCTTAAGGCAAAGGCTATGTTAGAGCGTAGCGTTGATTTTGAGCATCCTCGTTCACCTGTTCGCACTTTTTAAGTTCTAAGGCTTATTGCTCTCGTTCATCAAGAAC
>CALCDS010000165.1 GCA_937900065.1 uncultured Clostridiaceae bacterium
TCTTAACCTTGACAAATTTAACTTTAGTCACTATCATATATTATACATGCAGATAGGAATCATTTGCAAATGGATTTCGGAGGTTGAAAAATGTTTAAGAAATGGATTGCTTTTATGTTATGCTTGTTTACCGCTCTGAACTTTTCAGCGTGCGGCAGCAGCCATAATCAAACAGATAATACGAAAGGAGGTAAAATAAAGGTTTCTGTAACATTTAATGCAATGAAGGAATTTGTTGCGGCTGTAGGTAAGGATAAGGTGGAAATCTCAACGATTATATATGACGGAACCGAGCCGCATGAATTTGAGCCAAAGGCAAAGGATCTTGCCGGACTTAGCACGGCTAATGTTTTCGTATACAGCGGATTTGGAATGGAACCTTGGGCGGACGATGCGATCAAAGCTGCCAATAATTCGAAACTTATTGCAGTAGAAGCATCAAAAGGTGCTGAACCTATTACAAATACGGATCCTGAAGAAATCAAAGAACATGGGCAATATGACCCCCATATTTGGATTAGCATTAAGGGCGCTGAAATCGAAGTAAAAAATATAAAAGATGGGCTGATAAATGCGGACCCATCAAATAAAGACTATTATGAAAAAAATTGCAGCGACTTTATCTCTCAGCTTGAGGAACTTTATAAGGAATATGATGAGAAATTCAAATCTGTGCAGAAAAAGAGTTTTGTAACAGGTCATGCCGCTTTTGCATATCTGTGCAGAGATTTTGGTTTAACTCAAAACAGCGTGGAAGATGTTTTTGCAGAGGGCGAACCAAGTGCACAGAAATTAACTGAACTTGTGGATTATTGTAAGGAAAACAAGGTTACTACCATTTTTGCTGAAGAAATGGTAAGCCCTGCCGTTTCCAAAACACTGGCTGATGAAGTTGGAGCAAAGGTGGAAACGATCTATACGGTTGAAGGCAGCGAGGATGATAAGACATACTTAGAGCGCATGACAGACAACTTATCCAAAATTTACGATAGCTTATCCAAATAGGATTGCTGCCAAGAGAGATTTTCAAGAAACTATGCTATTTAAAGTATAATGTTGAT
>CALCDS010000166.1 GCA_937900065.1 uncultured Clostridiaceae bacterium
TTATTGATATCGATTCCATCATATTGTATTTTACCGTCTGCAATATCATAAAAACGATTCAAAAGGTTGGTTATCGTAGTTTTACCTGCTCCGGTAGCGCCGACAAAAGCGACTTTCTGTCCCGGTTCCGCATAAAGAGTGATATGGTGGAGTATTGTTTTTCCTTCTTCATATCCAAAATCAACATCAGACATCCTTACATCGCCTGTAAGTTTTGTATAGCTTATTGTTCCATCTTTAGGATGCGGATACTTCCACGCCCACATATCGGTGCGTTCTTTGCATTCCACGATTTTTCCATCCACTTCTTTTGCATTTACAAGCGTGACGCATCCGTTGTCTTCTTCCGCTTTCTCATCCAGCAGGACAAAAATGCGTTCAGCGCCTGCCAGGCCCGATACGACAGCATTGATCTGATGGGAAACCTGATTGATATTCCCGGCAAACTGTTTCGTCATATTTAAAAAAGGCACGGCAATACTGATGCTGAAGGCAAGGCCTGAAATACTTATATTCGGCACTTTTGCAAGCAGCAAAATCCCTCCGGCCAGCGCAACGGCAACATATAGAAGGTTTCCTATATTATTCAGTATAGGTCCAAGTATATTTGCATATTGATTTGCCTTCTCAGAATCTTTGAACATGGCATCGTTTATCTTATCAAAATCCGCTTTTGTTTCCTCCTCATGGCAGAAAACCTTGACTACTTTCTGCCCGTTCATGATTTCCTCTACAAAGCCTTCCTCTTTTCCAAGAGCCTTCTGCTGGCGGATAAAATACCTGACCGAATTGCCTCCGACTTTTTTTGTAACGGTGAGCATCAAAATGACGCCTACAAATACCACGAGCGTAAGCCATACGCTGTAATAGAGCATTATTCCAAATATGGTGAGTACGGTCACAGTGGATATCAACAGTTGGGGAAAGCTCTGTGATATCATCTGCCTTAAAGTATCGATATCATTTGTATAATAGCTCATGATATCCCCGTGAGTATGGGTATCAAAGTATTTTACAGGAAAATCCTCCATCCCATTGAACATTCTCTCACGAAGTTTTTTTAGCGACCCTTGGGTTATAGTCGCCATCATGCGGTTAAATGTAAATGAAGCAGTCAGGGAAAGTGCGTAAAGCAAAGCCAGCAATCTGACAAACCTTAAGATTCTCCAGGCTATGGCGCCCCACTGCCCGCTCCTCCAGTTCTCTTCAAGAATTGAAATGATATTTTGCATAAAGATAGCCGGTATCGAGCTGACAACAGCACTTAAAATAATGCAGAAAACAGCTATCGGCAGCATTACCGGATAGTATTCAAACAACATTTTCAAAAGTCTCTTAAGCGTCCCCTTCTTAGCTTTAGAATCATGCTTCAATCTTCTCACCCACCTTGTTCTGAGAATAATATACTTCCTTATAAATATCACAAGTTTCCAAAAGCTGCTCATGCGTACCTATTGCCTGTATCGTGCCCTTATCCATGACAATGATGCGGTCCGCATCCTGTACTGATGAAATACGCTGGGCAATGATTATCTTCGTTGTTTCCGGAATAAATTCTCGAAAGGCTTTCCGGATCAATGCATCAGTCTTTGTATCGACTGCGCTGGTGGAATCGTCCAATATGAGTATTTTCGGCTTTTTAAGCAGTGCTCTTGCAATGCAAAGACGCTGCTTTTGGCCTCCTGAAACATTTGCCCCTCCCTGCTCAATATAGGTATCATATTGTTTCGGAAATTGCACTATAAACTCGTCCGCCTGCGCCAATCTGCAAACCTCTTTCATCTCTTCCTCAGTAGCGGAGGGATTTCCCCAACGCAGATTTTCCTTGATAGTTCCGGAAAAGAGCACATTATTCTGCAGCACGACAGATACTTGATTTCGCAAGGTATCCAGATCATATTCCCTGACATCTATGCCGCCGACTTTGACTATTCCTTCAGTTGCATCGTAAAGCCGCGATATGAGTTGGATCAATGAAGATTTTGAGGAGCCTGTCCCTCCGATAATCCCAATCGTTTCTCCGGATGAGATATGCAGGTTGATATTTGAAAGCGCCATCCTCTCCGCTCTTTTAGAATACTTAAAGCTGACGCCCTCAAAATCGATGGAACCGTCCTTAACTTCAAAAACAGGATGTTCAGGACTAAAAAGAGCGCTTTTTTCCGTCAAAACCTCTACAATACGCTGGGCTGATTCGTTTGCCATTGTAATCATCACAAACACCATGGACAACATCATCAGGCTGTTTAAAATCTGGAAACTGTATGTCAGCATGGCGGAAAACTGTCCTACATCCAGTGCAAGGCCCCTGGAGGTAATTATCATATAAGAGCCGAAATACAATATAAACACCATGTCAATATACAGGCAAAACTGCATAAGCGGATTGTTGATTGCAAGTATCTTTTCGGCTTTTGTAAAATCTGCGCATACATCCTCTGCGGCTCCCCCGAATTTTTCTTTCTCATATTCTTCACGGACAAATGATTTCACTACGCGTATACCTTTGATATTTTCTTGAATAGAGCTGTTTAAGGCATCATACTTTCTGAAAACCCTTTTAAACAGGGGCATTGTTTTTCTTATCACCATAAAGAGCCCAAACCCCAAAATCGGTATCACGATAAGAAATATAAACGCTATCCTTCCCCCCATGATAAAAGCCATGATGAATGCAAAAGTCAACATCAAAGGGCATCTTATCGCCGCACGGGTAATCATCATATATGCATTCTGAACATTTGTAACATCAGTAGTAAGCCTTGTCACAAGCGACGATGTTGAAAATTTATCTATATTTTCGAATGAAAAAGTCTGTATGTTATTAAACATGTCCTTTCTCAAATTGCGTGCAAATCCGCAGGACGCAGTGGCGCAAGCATAACCTGCCCTTTTACCGAATTCAAGGGACAGTGCCGCCATGATAACAAGTACAAAGCCGTACCGTATTATAACCTCAAAGCTGCATCCGGATTTTATCTGGTTTACAAGTTTTGCAAGAACAAATGGAATTATGCATTCCATGACCACTTCCATAGATACCAAAACAGGAGCCATTATAGAAGCTTTTTTATATTCCCTGATGCTTTTAGCAAGTTCCTTTAGCATTATTTTTATTTCTCCTTTTAGTCATCTTTAATTCATTGTTTACTTCTTACTTTATTTTTTGAGCT
>CALCDS010000167.1 GCA_937900065.1 uncultured Clostridiaceae bacterium
TATTACAAATTTATGCTGTTCTTTTATTGCTTCACTGCTAATAATCTTGTCCATATTATAATGAGACGGTGAGAACATCCTTTGTATCGTTGAAATGTACAAAACTTAGAGAACTTTTCTGCAACCGGAAAATTATTTATTGATACGTTATAATAATGATATGTAAAAATGATTCTTTGTCTTTGATACATTATATTTTATTTTATCCACGCAATTAAAGTAAATGAATAGATAGACCTTATTCTTAAAATCACTTTTTTAAAACTATTTTATAAAAGCACATATAGATAATACCACATTTCATAAATTTATACAATATAAGGCATGTAAATTGAATTTTTTAATCGGCTCAACGCTGAATTTTTTAGATAACTAATTTTTGTACAAATAAATGGTTAAATCAGAAAAGATAGTTGGACATAATGGTGTCCTGATAGCGTTTACGCCAGAAATAAACTTACACCATAAATATTAAATTATCAGGGGCAATTATTGCTATATATATCGTTCTATTGACGATATAATACTACAATGCTAATATCATAATTAGAAACATTTTATAAATAGTTTTATAAAAGTATTTATAAATTAATTATTGCTAGCTCATTTCTTTAACAAAATTATACTCGTCATATATCTTTATACTAATGTGGTAAGGCGAAGTTTATTTGTCTTAAAATCATACTGGAAAAATAGAAAACATAAAGTCATGGAGGTGTAAATATGGCCGAGTTACCTGCCTATAAAAATGAGAAACTCAGTTTTGAAGAAAGGGCAAAAGATCTTGTATCCAGAATGACGCTTGAAGAGAAGATATCACAAATGATGCATTCCGCTATAGAAATTAAGAGGTTGGATATTCCATCATATAACTGGTGGAATGAAGCTTTGCATGGTGTTGCAAGGTCAGGTGTTGCGACGATGTTTCCCCAAGTTATAGGTATGGCCGCATCGTTTGATGAAGATATGATGGAGAAGGTAGGCGGCATCATATCTGATGAGGGCCGGGCAAAGTATCATGAATACCAGAGAAAGGGAGATCATGGAATATATAAGGGACTGACATTCTGGGCTCCCAACATAAACATATTCAGGGATCCAAGATGGGGAAGAGGGCATGAGACATACGGAGAAGATCCATATTTGACGGGAAAACTTGGAGCAGCATTTATCAGAGGCATACAGGGGAAAGATAAAAAATATCTAAAGGCTGCAGCTTGTGTAAAACATTTTGCCGTACATAGCGGACCCGAATCTGAAAGGCATAGATTCAATGCTCTAGTAACGCAAAAGGATCTTCGTGAAACATATCTGCCTGCATTTAAAGAATGCATAAAGGAAGCAAAAGTCGCAGGAGTGATGGGCGCATATAACAGGGTGAACGGTGAGCCGTGTTGCGGAAGTCAAACCCTCCTTGTAAAAATATTGCGGCAGGAATGGGGGTTTGATGGATATGTAACATCGGATTGCTGGGCTATAAAGGATTTTAATGAAGGCCATAAAGTAACAAGGGATGCTGCAGAGTCTGCTGCTCTTGCGGTAAAGGCGGGATGTGATCTGAACTGTGGATGTGCATACGGAAATCTGATAGATGCATATAACAGGGGCCTTATATCTGAAGAGGATATAGACAAAGCTGTCATACAGCTTATGACTATTAGAATGAGACTTGGAATGTTTGATGATCCTAAACATGTTCCGTATGCTTCTATAAAATATGAAAACAATGATTGCAGAAAACACAGAGAATTTTCCCTTGAGGTAGCCAGGAAATCATTTGTACTTTTAAAAAATAAGGATAATCTGCTTCCTCTTGACAAAAATAAGATTAGATCGATTGCAGTAATAGGACCCAACGCCGACAGCAGGGAGGCGCTTAAGGGAAATTATTATGGAACCGCATCTGAATATGTGACAATCCTCCAAGGCATCAGGGAGGCTGCAGGCAACGATATAAGGATATATTATGCTGAAGGCTGCCATCTGTATAAACAAAGCAGCACTGATTTGGATGCACCTAAAGATAGATTCGCAGAAGCAATATCGGCAGCACAGAGGGCTGACGTGACTGTGCTTTGTCTTGGCCTCGATGCGACCATAGAAGGTGAGGAAGGGGATACTTCAAATGAATTCGCTGGTGGAGACAGGAAAAACCTCAATCTTTTAGGACTCCAGGAGGACCTCATGGAAGCCGTTTATGCAGCAGGCAAACCCGTAATACTTGTTTTATTATCCGGCAGTGCCATAGCTATCAACTGGGCTGATGAGCACATACCGGCAATAATTGAGGCATGGTATCCAGGCGGCCAGGGGGGAAGGGCATTGGCATCGATGATATTTGGAGAATACAGTCCATCAGGAAGGCTCCCCATCACATTTTATAAAACAACAAAAGAGCTTCCGGATTTCCATGATTATTCAATGGAAAATAGGACTTACAAATACATGAAAAATGAAGCATTGTATCCATTCGGATATGGACTTAGCTATTCAAAGTTTAGTTACAGCAATATAAGAATCAGCAGTGAAAAGATAAATCCCGGTGAAAGCATTAGAGTTAAAGCAAAGGTAAAAAATATAGGCTCTTTTGAATCCGATGAAGTTGCAGAACTCTATTTAAAGGATATAGAGGCTAGTGCCAGGGTGCCGAGATGGCAGCTTACAGGCATACATAGGGTACATTTAAAGCCTCAGGAAGAAGCAGAGATATGCTTTACAATAACACCGAGGCAGATGGCGCTTATAGATGAAGAAGGAAAGTGCATGCTTGAACCTGGAAAGTTTGAGATATTTGTTGGAGGGAGCCAGCCTGACAGCCGCAGTTTATATCTTACAGGAACTCCTGCCGCATCGGCTTTCTTCGATGTTGAAGGCAAAGCTACGCAAATGCCATATTGATAATAATATACTGTAACTATAGGTGGATTTGATCAATCATATGGCAATCAACCTTTTATAGCTCCTGCGGTAAATTGTGTAAACTGAATAAATACTCTTCCTTAAGAATAATCGATATGGATTGTTCATCAATATTGATAAGGAAGAGTATTTTTTATATATGGATGTTCGAACTGATATCTTATATTAAATAGCAAATATTCAATATTATTGAAATAATGTATCAATATGGTATAATCATATTGATAAAAAAACAATAATATAAATATTATTGCAATACTAAAATATTTTTCATATATCATCATATATCATTTTAAGATAACTTTTCTTTAAGCAGTTTTATAAATTACATCTATACAATATCCTAACTTTATATCAACTTATCAACCAAATAATAATTATATCTTCACAGTCATAAAATGAGTTATTTAAAAATTTAAGCTTTGCTTAAATAAAAATTAATTTAGGGGGGTAATAACGGTGAAAAGGAAATTAGGTCTATTGCTCGTAATTACAATGGTAATTACAATGTTGAATGGCTGTGGGAGCAATACCAATACCAATGCAAATACTGATGCCGATGCTTCAAACAAAAAAGAAGAGAGCAAAAGCAATGAGCTGACCGTATGGTGTTGGGATAAAAACTTCAATATTTATGCCATGAATGAAGCAGCCAAAATCTATCAAAAAGATCATCCTGATTTCAAATTAAATGTTGTAGAAACAGCTTGGGATGATGTGCAGACAAAGCTGACAACTGCTGTTACATCAGGACAAACAGACACTCTGCCTGATATTTTACTGATGCAGGATAATGCACTTGCTAAAAACATTACGAACTACCCTGATACATTTGTGGATTTAACAAATTCAGGCATTGACTTTTCGCAATTTGCCCAATACAAGACTGCCCTTAGCACGGTAAACAACAAAATTTATGGAGTTCCGTTCGACAGCGGCACTGCTGTAACAGCATTAAGGACCGATATCCTTGAGAAGGCAGGATATACGATCAATGATTTTAAGGACATAACATGGAGCAGATTCATTGAAATTGGCAAAGATGTATTAAAGAAGACCGGAATGCCGCTGCTTTCTTCTCAAGCAGGCTCTCCAGACCTTGTAATGATGATGCTTCAAAGCGCAGGGGTATGGGCTTTTAAAGACGGCAAATTATCCATTACCGATAATCCCGTTCTCCAGAAAGCGGTTGATACTTATGTTGAGCTGGTGAAATCCGGAGTGCTTATTGAAGTGAATAATTGGGATCAATATATTGCTACGTTCAATACAGGTAAAGTTGCCGGCGCAATGACTGGATGCTGGATTCTTGCATCCGTTCAGGCAAGCGATGAACAGAAAGGCAAATGGGCTGTCACCAATATCCCGAAATTGGACGGGATCGATAATGCTACTAATTACAGCAGTGTCGGCGGATCCAGCTGGCTGGTACTTTCCAATTCCAAAAATAAGGATTTGGCTGTAGACTTCTTGAGTAAAACATTTGCAGGAAGTACGGACTTATATAACACGATATTGAAAACATCAAGTGCAATCGCAACATGGGGACCTGCAAGTACTGCCACAAACTATGGTATCGCTCATGAATACTTTGGAGGTCAAAAGATTTTTGAGGATATAATAGAATATGGCAAGAAAGTGCCAAAGGTTTCGTATGGAGTTTATAATTATGAAGCAAGAGATGCGATAGGCACTGCAATTACAAAAATAATCAGCGGTACGGATAAAGATTCAGCTCTAAAAGAGGCGGAATCCACTGTTAAATTCCAGATGGGTCAATAAAATCATATCAAGGGGGCTGCTATGCAGCCCCAAAATTTTATCAAGATATTTTATATGGGGGATGAACAGAATGCCTAAGAATTTAGAAGTCAAGTCCAGACAAGATGTCATAAGCTGGGTATTCATATTTCCGGCAGCTTTGTTATTGCTGATTACAAAATTCTGGCCCATTATAAAAGCTTTCATTTTGTCTTTCCAATCAGGCGTCGGGCTTAATACGTCATTTTCAGGGCTTAAAAATTATGCCCGCATGCTGCAGGATAACCTTCTGCATATTTCAATATTCAATACCTTTTTTTATTTATTGCTCCAGGTTCCGATAATGCTGATAATAGCAATAATACTGGCTGCTCTTCTTAACGACCACAGACTCAAATTTAAGGGCTTTTTCCGGACAGCGATATTTCTGCCTTGTGCTATGTCGCTGGTTTCATATGCAATCATATTCCGTTCCTTATTTGCAAGAGATGGATTTGTCAACCTGATCCTTACAAAGTTGAATATTTTAAATAACCCAGTAAACTGGCTTGCAGATCCCTGGATGGCCAGAATCGTTATCGTCATTGCTTTAACTTGGAGATGGACGGGTTATAACATGATTTTCTATCTTGCCGGTCTTCAGGGCATCGACCCTGCCGTATATGAGGCGGCAAAGATAGATGGGGCTTCCGCATTTACAAGCTTTAGGAAGATCACAGTTCCGTTATTGAAACCTATGATATTGCTTACTTCAATTACATCCATATCTGGAACGCTGCAGTTATTCGATGAAACCAAAAATTTAACAAATGGAGGACCTGCCAACTCAACTATTTCAATTTCACATTATATTTATAATTTGTCATTTGCATATTCGCCTCAATTCGGATATGCAGCGGCGGTTTCATTTCTGGTATTAATCATGGTAGCCACTCTATCCTTTATAGAATTGAAGGCAGGTGACAGAAGATGATCAAAAAAAGGATCTCAATGATTGTAGAATATTTTGTATTGATATTGTCATCAGCAATTGCTTTGTTCCCGATATTCTGGACATTTACGTCTGCAACGAACAAAAGCATTGACGTTCTGGCAGGAAGGGTATTGCCGGGAGCAAAACTTTTTGAAAACTTGCATAATCTTTTAAAAGCGGCTAATGTTGGCCAGGCCATGTTGAATTCCTCTAAGTATTCCATACTTACAACTTTAGGCAGCGTGTTGATCTGTTCAATAGCCGGATATGCATTTGAAGTTTATTATACAAGGGCAAAAAATATGCTATTCAACGTATTGTTATTATCCATGATGATTCCATTTGCAGCGACGATGATACCATTATATACTTTGTTTGGGAAACTTGATTTATTGAATACAACTTTAGGCTTTGCGCTTCCCTCATTATCAACGGCTTTGCTGATATTTCTATTCAGGCAGTGTGCACAGTCGTTTCCAAAATCTATTATCGAATCGGCAAGAATAGACGGAGCAAGTGAGATAAGAATATTTTTTGAGTTTTTTATGCCCATTAATAGACATACGTTTGCAGCAGGGATCACTGTCGCTTTTATGAACAACTGGAATAATTATCTATGGCCTTTGATTATCATGCAAACGCCTACCAGCAGGACCATGCCGCAGTTGATCGCCAATCTGACCAGCGGTTATGTCACAGACTATGGCATGCTGATGCTGGCTGTTAGTATAAGCATATTGCCGACTTTGGTTGTATTTTTAATATTGCAGAAGAATTTTATAGAAGGCATTACAGGTGCCGTAAGATGATATAGGAAGGGGAGGGATGTTAAAAATGGATTTTGATATAAAATGGTTAAAAGATCCTAGTGTGTTTTCGGTGAATCGCGTAAAGCAGCATTCAGATCATAAATATTATGCAAACTTTAAAGAATTAAATAAAAAAGAAAGCAGTTACTATTTTTCTTTAAACGGATTATGGAAATTTTCATATGCCCGGAATTATGAAAGCTGCATTAAGGGGTTTGAACTTCCAAACTATGACTGCAAGATCTGGGATGATATAAAAGTGCCTTCTTCTATACAGCTTGAAGGTTTTGATATTCCCCAGTATGCAAATGTGCAATATCCCTGGGATGGGCGTGAAAAAGTCAAACCTGGCCAGGTGCCTGTAAAATTCAATCCTGTAGGAAATTATGTAAAGTATTTTAATATTCCTAACTACATGATTGGGAAGAGGCTGTTTATTTCATTTCAGGGTGTGGAAAGTGCATTCGCTCTGTGGCTGAACGGCCGGTTTATAGGGTATAGTGAGGACAGCTTTACGCCGGCTGAATTTGAACTAACCCAATATATAATTTCATCCGAAAACAAACTGGCTGTTCAGGTCTTTAAATGGAGCAGCGGCAGCCATCTTGAAGACCAGGATTTTTTCAGGTTCTCGGGAATCTTTCGCGATGTATATTTATATTCCATCCCAAAGCTCCATATAAGAGACATGTTTATCAAAACAGAACTGAATACAAGTCTTGATAAAGCGGATTTGAAAATCGAATATGAAACTGTGGGAAGTGCAAATGGAACTTTAATGTTATCACTGCAGGATAATGGTAAAGAAATAGCTTCTGATTCCCGCATGATTGCAAAGGCTGATGAATCCAAAACAATGACCGACATACTTGAAATCAATGATCCAAAGCTTTGGAGTGCAGAAGATCCCAAACTATATGAATTGCTGATTCGGATTTTGGATGATAAAGGAACAATACTGGAGATAATAGACCAAAAGGTTGGAATCCGCAAATTTGAGATAAAAGATTCAATAATGTGTTTAAACGGAAAAAGAATCGTTTTCAAGGGTGTAAACCGCCATGAATTCAGCTGCGATCACGGAAGAACAGTTTCAGAAGAGGAAATGGTCTGGGATATTGAGACCATGAAAAGAAATAATATAAATGCGGTAAGGACCTGCCATTATCCGAACAACAGCAGATTTTATGAGCTATGTGACGAGTATGGATTATATGTAATTGATGAAACCAATATGGAGACACATGGGAGCTGGATCAGGGTGGAATTAGGATTGGATCCGATTGAAGAAGAAATCCCGGGTAACAGGCCCGAATGGCATGATGCAGTCATTGACAGGGCAAAGTCCATGTTTGAAAGAGATAAAAATCATCCTTCGATATTGATTTGGTCCTGCGGAAATGAATCTTTCGGTGGTAAAAACATATATGATATGTCACGATTTTTTAGGAAGCATGATGATACAAGACTGGTTCATTATGAGGGAATATCCAGGGATAACCGATACCCTGATACGAGCGATATAACCAGCAGGATGTACCCTACAGCACAAAGCATCAAAGAATATCTAAAAAGGGATAGAAGCAAGCCATATATATGCTGCGAATATACGCACTCCATGGGCAATTCCAATGGAGCAATGCATAAGTACACCGATTTATCTGATGAAGATTCTCTTTATCAAGGAGGCTTTATATGGGATTTCATTGATCAAAACTTGCGAAGAAAAGATGAAAAGGGTAATGATTATCTTGCTTATGGAGGTGATTTTGGAGACAGGCCAACGGATTATAATTTCTGCATGGATGGCATTGTTTTTGGTGATAGGACTGTTTCTCCAAAATTGCAGGAAGTTAAATTCAATTATCAGAGTATCTCTATAAGCATCCATGAAGGTACTATAACTATCATAAACAAAAATCTGTTTACATCATCTGAAAGCTATGACTGTGAGGTAATCCTTGCAAAGGAAGAGAAAATAATAAAGAGAAAATGCCTAAAGACCGATGTTCCACCTTTAGGTGAGAAAGACTATCCGATTCCATTTAAAAAACCGGACATACCGGGTGAATATGCGCTTACAGTTTCTTTTTATCTGAGGGAAGACACTCTTTGGGCTAAAGCAGGTCATGAAGTTGCATTTGGGCAGAGGGTTTTCAAAGTTGGCACATCTGTTGAACTTGATTGCAAGAAGCCGATCAATGTGGTTGATGGTACATTTAACATCGGCATAAGCGGTGAAAACTTTGAAGTGCTTTTTTCCAAATATGGTTTAGGGCTTACTTCATATAAATATAGAGGCAGAGAATTTCTAAGTGACAGGCCCAGGCCTAATTTCTGGCGTGCACCGACCGATAATGACTGGGGCAATATGATGCCGTACAGGTATGCTCAATGGAAGATTGCGGGATTATATTTTAAAGTGGATTTGATCGATTGGAAAAGCGATGATAATATGGTTACTGTTCGATATAGATATACGCTTTCCACTTCCCCGGTTTCCATATGTATTGTAACATACAAGGTGGATGGATATGGAACTGTAAACGTGAAGATGGAATTAGAGCCTGCAGCGGGTTTGTCTCCAATGCCTGAATTCGGCTTTATGTTCAAGCTGCCTGCAGATTATGAGAATATTGAATGGTATGCAATGGGTCCTGAGGAAAATTACTGTGACCGAAATAAAGGTGCAAGGCTTGGAGTATATAAACAAAAAGTGATCGATAATCTGACCCGATATGGAAGACCTCAGGAGTGCGGCAATAGAACGGGAGTACGATATGTTAAGGTTAGGGATAATTCCGGATGTGGCCTTGATTTTTACGGTGACGACATAGAAGCATCGGTGCTTCCATATACTCCTCATGAAATTGAAAATGCAGCCCACCATTTTGAATTGCCTCCTGTAAATTATACGGTCATACGAGTAGCCAAAAAGCAGATGGGAGTTGGCGGGGATGACAGCTGGGGAGCTTTGGTCCATGATGAATACCTGATTGATGTTTCCAAGAAGCTGGAATTTGAATTTGCGTTCAAGGGGATCGTATAATATTTTATAACATTGATGCTACCTTTTGCAGCCGAGCTCTATTGATATTTTTCTCGCTGTATCTTTGACAAGAGAAGCATA
>CALCDS010000168.1 GCA_937900065.1 uncultured Clostridiaceae bacterium
AATATCTGGCAGCTGCTTAAACCATACAAATTAGTTTTAAATGTTCCATTTAACAGCCTAGCAGCAAATATTGCAAGCATTGCAGGCTTTTTTGCCGTAATATGTGCAATTTCTGTTTGGATCATATTGAAAAAAGGAAATTAAAATACTATATTGCTTATTTCTTTAGGCCGTTTATGGCATTATTCCTCAAATGATAAATTTTCCGGATACTCAGGGAAAACCTGGGAGGGAGTAAAATCAGTAGTCGGTATGCTATAATCCACTTTCTGAAAGCTTGTATTGTCTAACCAAGCTTGCCCTTTGCCGCACAGGAGTATGCCTATGTTGACAATAGCCCCATTTTCAGGAACATCCAATACGCAGGAATAATGATTCCATTCCCTGGTTCCAACAATCGGCCGCCCTTGCATATTGTCTAACTTCAATACAGTGCCCAAAGCATTATCTATCCTCATCCATAACCCGCACCAGCCGCTTACTTCCAATGTTTTAACAAAACCGGAAAAGCGCACACGCTTTCCGATAAAATTCTTGGCACTAAATTGCTGCATTATCGTGCCAAATTCGTTGACTTCAAATTCATCGGCAACAGATCTGATGCTTGCCGATCTTGTGCCCGTATTATATATCTTGTTATCAATGCTTACTTGATATTTTTCAGGAGCTGTTCCTGTAATAATCCAATCTTTGATTGTAATGTTATCCATATTATTTCCTCCTATGATTAAATTTCTGACTGTCATCCTATATCTGCCCGGCGGCAATTGATAGACACTTTTGAAAGCCCTTGTAAAAGCTTCCTGGGATTCAAAGCGAAAAGTCAATGCAATGTCAAGTATGGGTATGTCCGTGGCAAGTAAAAGAGAAGCCGCGCTTGCAAGCCTGCGCTTTCTAATGTAATCATATACTGATATTCCAACCTCACTTTGAAAAATTCTATGGAAATAAAACTTTGAGAATCCCGCTGCATCAGCAATCTCATCTAAAGACAATTCTTCGCATAAATTCATTTCGATGTAATTCAACGCAGCTTGGATTTCTTTGCTGTGCACCATAAGCATCGCCTCTCTTGCAGTAATTATAGCATTACCAATCATCAGGTTTTTGATTATTCTTGCTTTCTTTTAAATCCCAAATTTAATATGGAGCAGCTATTTACGTTTGGAATTACTGCTCTTTCCATTTTTAAATTGCTTATTTGAATATATAGCTATTTCTTCATACTTTGGATATTTTTGCACCAAGACCAATGAAACTATCAGCATGACGAGTAAAGACAAACAACCGGCAGCTGCATTATAAGAAACTGTTCCTTGCCCTGTATAGCCGAAAATACCAAGCCCTGC
>CALCDS010000169.1 GCA_937900065.1 uncultured Clostridiaceae bacterium
CCTCTTCAACCACAGTATCATTATCAGTCCCAAGTACATCCATAAGAGAGATTTCATTGCCTTCTATATGTTATACACATAACTATACCGACTGATATTTTCGGTCGATAAATCTGGATTTCCCTTGCTTAATCTACATTTGTTATATAAAATGCAAACCGATGTTTCGATTTGCAATCCAGCCTTGACATTAGTATTATTCTATTAATGGCAATGGGTATTATTGGATATTTGAAGATCTATCCCTATAATCATATAATAGGGGGCAAAGGAGGGAATCTATTATGACAATTATATATTTTTTAGGGATTGTATTCATAGCATATACTTTTATCAAAATAATGAAATTATTAGACAACATACAAAAATTATCAAGCAAAATTAAGGATCTGGAAAATAAAATGCTCTAAAAAGTGGCTCTCTGTGAGCCTCTATGCCGTTTCCAGGGGTATAAACATATGGGTACGTATTTAGAGTGGCCTTAAAATTGATTATACGAGCATGGTCTCAAAGTGAGTATTTTCAAGGGTTTGCGAGCACAAAAAAAAATAAGCCCTCCAAGGATTTCTCCCTGAAGGGCATCATGTTATTATGCGCTTTTATTCAGTTCTCCATCATCAAGGAAATCTTTAAACTTATAATAATATTTATCATATATATCCTGTAAAAATTCCTGTACGGTTGTTTCAGAAAGATATTTTGTTAACCATCCAGGAGCTATTAACCTGTAAAACTGCCCTATTACCCATTTCATTTTTGACTTTCCGGCATCCCGTCCATATATTTTTTCAGCTTTAAGGAATAACTGATATGCAACTTCCCTCATCTCTGCGATTGCAGCCTCCTTGCCTTTCTCTTTATATGTTTTATAAATATGAAACGCAAGCGCTGCAAGCAATAACACGATAATAGCAATTAAAAAATATGTTCCGATACTCATTTAATATGTTCCTCCTTTTATACTATATGCCAATCATCTGCAAGCATATCTGTTTGCGATGCTAACCATGGTACCCTATCTTTAGGTGCATACAGGTTATCCGTCTTCAAACCTGTAGTATCAATGAAGATATAAGGATGTGTCATCTTACTCTTTTTATCAGGGACCTGGAGTTCAATGAATATTCCTTTGCCATTCCAGCCTTTTCTTGCGACTTTGAAACCTTTCTTCATGGCTTCAATTGCAAGCCCAAAATTCAATCCATCAGTTTCACGGTATGCTTCTTCGAATACAGTTTTTGGCGACCAGGATACATATCCATCCGGATATACGACTTTGTAGCCTTCCTCATTCTCTTCTTTACAATCAATTTTCTTTACATTCATATAGAATTCAAATTTATTCATTGGCTCTGCAAAAATAATTTTTGTACCGATATATTTCTTTTTCATCGCTTTCTCCTTTTTTTAAATTAAATTAGCAGCATCTTTGAAACTGCTGAATCTGTCACTCCCAGGTTTACCGCCTATTTGTATAACTCTTTCTGCCTTTATACCGCTTGTCTTAAAATCGTTTACGCTCATTAATGGGCAGTGCATTTTCTGCGCCACCAATACAGCCGCAAATACATCGCCGTCACCTGCATATGTAACTACTGCTTTCAAGGTATCCTCCTCCTTCCCTTTATATTGAATGCCAAAATACTGTAATATGCCTTTAGCTCCAGCAACAGCTAAAGCCTGTCTAACATTGGTATCCTTCAGTTTTGGGCCTTCTACTTTATTCGTATAGAAGCCATGCTCAATCAATATTGCCGGCATTGGTGTATTCCTTAACACATAGAAGTCAGCTTGCTTTATTCCCCTGTTTCTTATACTGCCTACCTCCGACATAGCGCTATCAACACATTGTGCTAATCGTGTTGTTGCAGCGTCAATTCTTGTATAGGTATATACCGTATATCCATTTGCACTGTTCCATGTTGAGCCGTAAGCATCTGCATGGTCTGATACAAATATATCAGCATTATAATGTTTTGCTATGGCTACTCTTTCAGCCAAGGGAATATCATGTTCATTTAGCCTTGTCAAAACAACTTCTACACCATGCCTTTCGAGAACAGCTTTTTGCCTTTTTGCAATATCAAAATTGAATTCGTGCTCTAAAAGTGAACCGTCAAAGCTTCTTTTCCCAGGAGTTTCCACACCATGTCCCGGATCTAAAACTACTTTTGCCATCCTATCACCTCCCCAATAAAATAGCGGTGATAACCCCTATAGCTACACCGCTTATTACTCCTATCAATATTTTCCATGCTGACCGGTTGATCCCTTTTAGACTTGCCTGTATATCTGCGACTGCATCAGCAATATGGTCTATTTTTTCGTCTTTGGTCGCATCTGCAATCTCTATTGTTTTCAGCCTGCCATCAAGGCCCTTTACATCTGTCTTTAAATCCGTGACGTCAGTTCTTAGGCCAATAACATAAGTACAATCCTTACATGAGGCATCCACCCTATCACCCTCCAAATTAAATTAAAAAAGAGCTCTTTAAAAGCTCTCCATACGACGCATAAAAACTCTATT
>CALCDS010000170.1 GCA_937900065.1 uncultured Clostridiaceae bacterium
GCTGGTGCATACAAAAAAGCCAAACTATATAAGTATAGTCTGGCGTGTTAAACCACATTACAATTCAGTATCGCTTATGCATCAAGATTTCATCATTATTGATTTTGCTGTTTTTTCCATATATTTGATTGAATTTTTCTGATTCAATAGTGCATAGCCTGTACAAAGCATATCCAAGGCAAACATTTGTGACATCATCCCTGAAAACGATCCTCCCAGAAGAGGGTTTTCTTTTTTTGCAGTTAAAAGTACACAATCAGCCAATTTTGTTAATTTAGATTGTTTATTGCTTGTAACTACTATGATCTTGGCATTGGCTTCCCTTGCTATAGTAAGAGATTCAATAATGTCCTTTGTAGTACCTGACAAAGATATTCCTATGATTAAATCATTTTCATTGCTTATAGAAGATTGCATACACTGAAAATGTGGGTCGCAAACAGCTTTGGTCCGTTTGCCGACACGCAAGAATCTTCCCTCTGCTATTTTTGCTATATATCCGCTAAAACCCACTCCATATAAAAATATATTTGCAGTGTTATTAATCATTGATATTGCTTTGTAAAGTATATCATCATTGATATTATTTTTGGTATTTTGAATCGTTCTGACGATATTATTTTCAATATTATCTTGAAAGCTTAACACATTTGAAGTGTTATCATTATTAACTTCCGCAACAGCTACTGCGAACTTAAAATCCTGGAATCCCTTGAAGCCTATTTTACGGCAAAAACGAATGATCGTAGCTTCTCCTACATTAAGTAATGTTGACAAATCCGATAAAGTCATTTCGCCTATAGTGCCCGGATCCTTTTCTATATAATCTGCTATAATTTTTTCTGATTTTGTAAATTGAGAATAATATTTGCTTACTTCAAT
This sequence comes from uncultured Clostridiaceae bacterium, assembly GCA_937900065.1. Classification (GTDB taxonomy): domain Bacteria; phylum Bacillota; class Clostridia; order Clostridiales; family Oxobacteraceae; genus CALCDS01. Next base: position 883 of record CALCDS010000170.1, read on the forward strand.
ATTTTTTGTCATCCTACCCCTTCTTGTCATATTGAAATTCATCGTCAGAAATGAGAAAAGCCCATCTCATTGCTATTCTAAACCATTGAAAGCTTTATCGCAACTATGCACGTTCTTTTGCCATGCTGGTTTCCAATGAATTTATGAACTCATGAACTTTTTCTTTTGTTTCAAATATACGATTTGGAATGATGAACATATCTTTTTTATTATAAGCGATTATAATAATGTTTTGCAAAAGGACATGGAAATTGATATCAGAAAACTTCACTTTAATGGTCTTTCCATTAGCTTTAATAGTAAATCCTGCACCATCCACTGTAATTGTTGTCGGCGCAAAGCCTTTTACATCGATTGAGTTAAGTATATTCTTATTTACTTTTCTTTCGATTATTGAGTCCCATATAGTCGGTACCATGAAAAGCCACAGCGCAATTATAGCAATAATGAATGCCATGTACACCCAATTTGTATATAATTTAAATGTAAATAAGGCGCCTATTGCAATTGCCGGAATGCATACGGTAAACCATATTTTCTTTGTATTGATAGAGCTTAACCCATTCAACTGGAATTTTAAAAGCTCTATATATTCATCCCTATTTAATGTAAAATTATAACAATAATTCTCCATTTGATTCCTCTCCATCATTCATCTTCCTAACCGGAAACATTGGGTACATCGGTAAAGGAATGCAACACAGTGTTTCCGGTTGTTTTAGAGGAAGATGATTAATCATATACGATAAATAGCTATAGCTTATATTCTTTTCCATCGAAATATTTCTTGTTGAAATCAACAAATCTTTTAGTAATTAGATGTGGCCTGGTTATTGCTGTCCCGATAGTTACCATGTCCGCACCGGAATCCAGCAGTTTTTTTAAATGATTTAACTCCCACACCTTTCCTTCTGCATTTATGGGTAAATCTATTCTTTCTTTTAATTCCCTTACAATTTTATAGTCCGGCTCAATTGTATTATTAGTTGGAGAGTAAGTCTCTCTTGTATACCCGCTTAAAGTAGATGCAATGATATCGACAAGACCAGATTTTGATATTTGAACACCTTCTTCAACTGTTGAAATATCAGCTAATATCGCTATATCAGGATATTTATTTTTTATTGAATATAAAAGTTTACACAGATCATCATAACTTCTGCCCCTTAAAGTGCAGTCGATTCCTAAGATATCCGCACCGGCATCAATCACCTCACAAGCTGATTCAAAGGTGGGTGTAATTATAACCTGATCCAATAGATTGATTTTAGGATTACTGATTTTATTTATTCCTACAATAGGTAAATCAGTAATGCTGCGGATTGCGCTGATATCTTGTGGCCAGCAGGCCCTAATGCCTGCTGCGCCGCCAAGAATCGCACATTGCGCCATAGCTTTCATATAGTCAGCACCATATAAAGGGGTACCTTCATACGCTTGACATGAAACGATTATTTTATTTATAAGTTTTTTTACAGTTTGTTTCACAGCAAATTTACCTGCTTTCTATAATGAGGCGAAAGATGTCCCTGCTTCAGCTTTCAGGCGGATTATCCTTCGCCTCGCTCTAATGCGCAAAGGCAAGAAAATTTTTCTACAGCCGAAAAATTTTCCACTAATGCGTTATAATGCCAATATATGAGTAAAGTAACCGACTATAGCTATGATCAGGAATAACAGCATCAGTTTATTGACTGACCATTTCTTTTTCTTCATCAGATAAAAAGACAAAAATGCAAATAAAAGAACCAGTAATTTAGGAAAAACGGATTCAAGTTTATCATTCAAGTTTATTACCATTTCACCGCTGGTAAAAACTATGCCCGTCTTAATATTTACATAAGAAGCTGTAATTGCACCTACGACAATTAATCCAATGGTTTCCGCAGCCTTTGTTACTTTGTTTTTTATTCCGCCTGAAAGTACCAATTCCGCTGCATCAGCACCCATTCTGGTACCAGTCGAGAATAAAAACCAGGTTAAAGGAAGCATAATCCCCAAAAATACAACTATATAAAATATGGGGCCAATCATCGAACCATTATTGGAAAGCCCAATAGCAATGGAAAGCAGAATGGGAATCAATGTGCCTGGAAGCAATGAATCTCCAATACCGGCAAACGGACCCATTAAAGCAGTAGAGATCGAGTTGATAAATTCGTCGGCAATATCTCCGCCTGCTGCTTTTTGAGCTTCCATACCCAATATGATGCCTGGGACAATGCACCCCAAATAAGGCTCGGTATTAAAGAATACAGTATGTCTTGCCAGCAATTCCTTTTGGTTTTCGGGATCACTCGGATATAAATCATCTTTTACAGATGCCAACATTTTTATTATGCCAGGACCTTGCATGCGCTCGAAATTTTGAACGGATAAGTTATAAAACATCCATTGCCAATATGCACGTCTTATCGCTTTTTTAGATAGTTTACCTTTCTTTTCATCAGCCATTTTATTATCCCTCCATATTGCTGTTGCCTACAATTTGTTTACTGCCATCCATTGGTACTTGATTATTTCTATTGAAATTGATATAGGCTATCACAGCAGCAAAAATTACTATAGGCACCATACTTAATTTCAAAACAGCAGTTAAGGCAAAACCAAACACGAAATAGATTAAATCGAAATTTGATTTTACAATCATCAGCAATAACAGAGTAAAACCAACTAAAGGAAGCATATTAGCAAATACCTGCAGTATGTCGTTAAACCAGTTAGGTATCATAGCAGTAAGTTTTGTAATCATGCCGGAGCCGTAATAATCGGCCAGAAAAATCGGTATAAACCTGAATGCGAAGTTTGTTATCTGTCCTACTATTGGGATCTGTGCAGCCTTATTCAAATTTCCGGCATCTATATATGCATCCTGTCTATGGACAAAATAAAGATTGACAGCAATTGTTGAATATGTTGCAGCCACACCTAAAAAGCTCAAAGGAACAGCAAGGGCAAGTGCATACTTGGTTCCGCCGCCTGCAATCAGTGCCAAAGGAATGCCTACCCATGCTGCAAAATTTACGTCAGCCGGCATTGAACCTCCAGGAGTAACTAATCCTATGTAGAGCATTTGGATAGCAGCTCCAAGCACTATACCACCCGGGATATTCCCCATTATGATACCGATAACAAATCCTGATATTAACGGCCTGCCTAAAGTATACCAGCCGGCTAATCCACCTATCAAAACAGGTGAATAGATGGATGACATCCAGCCAAGCAAAGCAAGTAATATAGCTTGTGCAACTGTCATAATTTTATTCCCCCTTTAATTAAATTTAAAATAAATGCTTTACTTCATCCCACTCAATCAATCTCTGTTCAGGAACTTGTTGAAAATAAACATGTGCCCCGCGTGAAACGGCTGTTTTGATCGCTTCAGCTTCATCAGGCATGATATTTATGGCAGGATTTACGGGTTTTGTCCCCTTTCTACTGCTCATGGGTCCTACGTTTAAGTGCTTTGGAAGGTTCTGCACTTCATCAAGCAATTGAACATATACCTTTGGGTTTTTCATAAGCACCAGTGTTTTAGAATTATCTGCCATTGCCTTCTCAATTACAGGAGCTGATTCTTTAACAGTGTATACATTTGCATGCATATTTGAAGGTACTGCAGTTCTAAACACCCTCTTTAGTATTGCATTTGTTGCAGTGAAATCGTCTACTACAATAATATTGTCAATATTGTTGACTTTAGTGATAACTGTCATACACTGTCCATGAATCAAGCGATCATCGCAGCGGACCAATACTATCATTTTTTCACCTCCTCTTCCAAGTCAATTTTAGTATTAATGATTTTCATACTATCCCTTGAGCTTGCTAAAGCATTTTTCAATAAGGCATCAATATCACTAGAATCATTTCTATTCATAAGGACTTCAAGTATCATTGGAAGATTAACGCCTGTAACGATTCTTGAGTCTTTCGCGGCCAGGGCAATGGCGGAAGCGTTAAAGGGACTGGCACCTAATAAATCAACAAAGATTATGTATTGCATATTCATCTTTTCATAGCGATCCGTTATTTCCTTTACTTTGTTGCCGTAGTTTGTTAATTCATCACCTTCATAAAAACCGATCGAATCAAAATTTTTCTGTTCCCCTAAAATCATATTAGCTGCATCCTTTATTCCCTTAGCTAAATTTGAATGACTGCAAACTATAATGCCGACCAATTATACCCTTCCCCCTCCATAAGTTATGACACTTAGAGCATTTGCAAATTTTATTTGGAGTTTTGCTCCTCTATAATTAGAATATCATCAATGTGCCGCAATTGCAATATATATCTGCAATCATGATGGATATGTATAATATTTTTTTGCCTTTGCTCCATGTTTTGGAGCATGATTTTTTACTATAAACTTACAGCTTCCTATACGAATAATTGAAATGATTATAACGCATATGGGTCTATACATTAGCATAAAAAAAGAAGCCGTATGGCTTCTTTTAATCAGTTTATCTGTATTTTTCTATGGTTCCTTTTATATGCCGAGTAGAAAATGACTGCTATGACGCCGCCTATGATTGCGGTATAAAACTGCGGATATGACATCATGATTGAAAGTTTGGCTACAAGTGGTTTAGGAATCCCTATTTTAAACAGTGCCACAAGATATTTTATGGACACGCTAAGCATCAGGGCTTTGAGTATTGCCCCGATCACAATTCCCACATAGAGTCCATATTTTCTGATATACCTTTCGCAAACCCAAATGCTCAATGTCAAAATAGAATTGCCTATCATTATGAACGGCACAAACGGCGCTCCCAAAGATGGAAACTGTCCTGTTATCAATGCTATTACAGGAGTTAAAAGCGACACGAGTATGCCGTATTTTAAATCGGTTGTAAGCAGGGAAATTATTATCACCGTATTTACAAGCGGCCCTACCACAAGTTGATTGAATGCAGCCCCTTCCAGCCTTGAACCTATGAATATTATTATAAATGCAAATGCAACCATCATTCCGGCTCTTGTGAGCTTCTTCACATTGCTTATATTTTCCATAATATTACCTCCTTTAATCTAATATTTTTTATTGGAAAAAGCGGTTTTAACATTGACGCCCTTAATCGAACCCAACTTTCCCGTAAGTGCGCTGATCTCATCGGTCGTACCGTCAACGACGATAGAGATAACGCATATATTCCTCTCCCTGTACGGGATACCCATCCTTCCCACGATAATGTTCGCATACTCGGACAAGTATCTGTTTATCCTTTCGGCTGATTCGGATGCATCATCTATCACTATTCCGACAACACCTATCCTTTTTTCCTCCATGCTATCTATCACCTTTCAAAATCATTTAT
>CALCDS010000171.1 GCA_937900065.1 uncultured Clostridiaceae bacterium
CAAAAATCACTGCAATTTTTAAAACAGTGATTTTTGTTATGTATGAACCATTAGGTTTTGATATTACTATAAAATAATTATGTTGATTGAGAGGAAAATACAAATGGAAATAGAAAAAATGAGCGATTTTTTTACAGCCCGCGTAGACGGATATGATGAGCATATGCTCAATGAAGTCAAAGGATGCAAAGAGGGTTATGTTAAGATGGCAGAACTATTGCCTCGTAATACTGCCGAGCTGCTGGATTTAGGATGCGGCACCGGGTTGGAGCTCGATGAAATATTCAAAATCAATCCGGATATAAATGTGACAGGCATAGACTTAACACAGGCAATGCTTGATAAATTAAAGCAGAAACACCCTGACAAAAATATGTCATTGATAAATGCAAATTATTTTGATTGCGACTTAGGAATTTGCAAATATGATGCTGTAATATCTTTTCAAAGTATGCACCATTTTTCACATAAAGATAAAATAAAGATTTATACAAAAATCTATAACGCATTAAAATCCGGCGGCCAATACATAGAATGCGATTATATGCTAACAGAGCAGGAGGAAGAGGATTTTTATTATAATGAAAATATAAGGATACGCAAGGAGCAGGGAATTTTGAATGGTGAGCTTTATCATTATGATACTCCGTGCACGATCGATAATCAAATCAGGCTGTTATGCAAAGCCGGTTTTGAAACTGTAAAAGAGAGTTGGAGAGCAGGAAACACCACTATCATTATTGCTCAAAAGCAAGCTGCTTAAAAAAAAAGAGACAGGCTTTGGAATATCAAAATAAACAATTTACGTTATCCGTAGATTTCAAAATCGACTTTTCCATTTATACCATAACATAATAGAAACCTGAGGGGGAAAAATACAGATGAGAAAATATTAAGGAGTGATATTATGCTTAAGAAAGTATACAGATGCTCAATAATATTTGTTATTACATCCTTGATTTTATCATCGATTTCCCTTTCACATTCTAATATTATGAATGCATATGCGGCTGAAGGGGCTGATTTTGATATTGATGCCAAATCCGCAGTGCTTATGGATTTTTCATCCGGGAAAATACTATACCAGAAAAATCCCCATGAAAAACTCCCACCGGCAAGCGTGACAAAGGTAATGACAATGCTTCTTACGCTTGAAGCAGTAGATTCAGGGAAAATAAAATTGAGCGATAAAGTAACTATAAGCGAACATGCCTGCTCAATGGGCGGCACTCAGCTGTTTTTAGCACCTGGCGAAATAAGGACTGTAGAAGAACTCTTAAAGGGCGTTTCGATAGAATCGGCAAATGATGCTGCTGTTGCCTTGGCAGAATATCTGGAAGGCAGTGAAGAGCTTTTTGTAAAAAAGATGAACGAAAGGGCTAAACAGTTAGGCATGAAGGATACGAACTTTTCAAACTGCAACGGCCTTCCCATTGAAAACCATTACACATCTGCCTGGGACATTGCACTGATGTCAAGAGAACTTCTAAAACATCCCAAGATACTTGATTATACCAAGATATGGATGGAAACGCTTTCAGAAGGACGAAAACAACCTTTTACCATGGTAAATAAAAACAGGCTGGTTAAATTTTATGAAGGCTGTGACGGCCTGAAAACAGGTTCAACATCAGAGGCCAAGTTTTGTATATCTGCAACAGCACTGAGGAACAACATGAGGCTTATCGCTTCTGTGATGGCTTCTCCTACAAGGGATATACGAAATCGTGAAACAAGCAAACTGCTTGATTATGGATTTGCAAGATATGAAGTGGTTAAGCTTGCAGACAAGAATGATATAATAGGAAGTGTGAAAGTACTGAAAGGAAAGTCTGAATCCGTAAAGGTCGCGCCTAAAGACAGTTTTTATGTTCTGACTGAAAAAGGCAATAAGGGTGAAATAGCAAGGGATATAAGAATAAGCGGCAGTGTAAGCGCAGAAGTCAAAAAAGGCCAAAAACTCGGGGAGATAGTAGCCTCAAAGAATGGGGAAGAGATAAGCCGCATGGATCTGATCGCACTCGAGGATGTCAAAAGAGCCGGAAGCGGAGGTTTGATTTCAAGGACCTTTGGATACTGGCTTAATATGTGGCGTTGAAACCACGGGGCTGCTCTTTAAGTTTTGAGCATCCCCGTGATTTTATGAAGTAAAGTGAAAACACAGACAAACTACCCTAATGTTCTGCCGAAAGCATCTTAAATCAGTAGTTTGTCTTATTTTACATATTTATGATATAATATTTTTAATTCTTGACATTTAGAATTTTGTGCCAAAGGGGTGATATGATTGGATTACCAGGTTAGAATAAGCAATTTTGAGGGACCCTTTGACCTGCTGTTTCATCTTATTGAAAAATCGGAAATGAATATATATGATATACCCATTGCTGAAATAACAAACCAATACCTTGAATACATATATGATATCGGGAATTTGGACCTTGATAATGCGAGTGAATTCATTGTCATGGCAGCAACCTTGCTTGAGATAAAATCAAAGATGCTGCTTCCAAAGGATCCATCTTCCAAAGATGAAGCCTCGTCTGATTTGGATGATCCAAGAGCCGAACTTGTGCAAAAGCTTATTGAATACAAAAAGTACAAAGATATTTCGATGATTTTAAAGCCAATGGAAGAAAAGCGTATAAATGTTGTGTACAAAAATGCCGAGATAATCGATGATGTAAAAGAAGACAAGCTATTGTTGAACATAACACTTGAGGATATCAAAGAAGCATTCAATGAAATTGCGAAAAGGCGTGCGGAAGAAAAATCCATTAATGAAGGACTAGAGCAGGAGCTTATGCAGGAAGAGTTTACTGTGGACGATAAAATAGATGATATAAGAGAATTTGTAAGATGTAATAAAAATACAGTCTTTAGTGAGCTTATCACAGGATCTAAAAACAAGTTTGAAATCATAATCACTTTTCTGGCAATGCTCGAGCTCATAAGGCTCAGGGAAATAACCGTATATCAAAATTCCATATATGGAGATATAATAATCAATCAGTGTTAAACAGAATCTGATTAAAAATTTGTAAGGGGTTTTAAAATGGATAATGATTTGCAAACATATAAGCAAATATCTATGGCCGATGATGGAAAAGAATTTGATATAAAAAAAATCAAATCTATCATTGAAGGTTTGCTTTTTGCGTCAGGTGAACCTTTAAGCATTGAAGATATATCTGACATACTTCAAATTGAAAAATTTGAAGTAAAGAAAATACTCGATGAGATGATTGTTGATTTTGATAGAGAACTAAGGGGTATACAAATAATATGTTTTAATGATAAATATCAGATGGGTACAAGACCGGAACACATAGAATATATAAGAAAACTTTTAAACCCTCAAAGTAAACAGAGTTTATCCAGAGCAGCTCTAGAAACCATTGCAATAATAGCCTACAAGCAGCCTGTAACCAGACAGTCAATCGATTCAATAAGAGGTGTTAAATCCGACAGGGTGATAAGAAACCTCATTGAAAAGAGGCTGGTTACAGATGTAGGGAGGTTGGATGCTCCCGGCAAGCCCATATTGCTCGGCACAACAGAAGAATTTTTAAAATATTTCGGGCTTAAAGATTTGTCCGAGCTTCCCAAAGTTGAGGACCTTGAAATATAGCCAAAGCGTATCTCAACTCACTTGGATTGCTCAAAAATCAACATCTTTGTTAGACAAAGCCTATATTAAAAGCCGTCATGTATGAAAAATACATGGCGGCTTTTTTAAATT
>CALCDS010000172.1 GCA_937900065.1 uncultured Clostridiaceae bacterium
ATAATTTAACATAATAAAAATTATTATACAATATGCATTCAATTTATATAGATGATAAAGTTTAATATGGCTTGAAACTAAAAAATCGTGAAATATGTCTGGAAGTTCAGCAAATCCTGAACAATTATTTTGCATCATATTGGCATTGGACTTGGCACTGCTGCAGGTATATAATTTATTATGTAAACTTATTTGTGAGAGGAGTGATGCAATGTTTAAAAAGATGAATAAAAAAGTTGCTGTGATAGCATGCTGCGTTTTAACAGCATTGGTTTGCGCAGCGGTTTATATGACAACTCTTCCCACAAAGGTATCGATAACATATATCAACTTTCTATCCAAAGTGGACAAGGGAATGGTGGATACCGTTTACCTGAACGACAAGCCTGATATAAAAGTCAAATTAAAGGATGGCACTGTGGTATACACTGATAATCCTAGGGATGAAGGCTTTAAAGAAGAACTCCTTAAAAAAGGCGTAAAGGTTGATGAAATGGAATTTGCCTCAACATGGCAAAATGCAGTGGGATTTGGAGCCGGCATATTGATTTTCGGCATGATAGGATATTTTGTAATCACCAATACCGCAAGGCAAAGAAGCGGAGGACTGCTGGATATATCGGTCGTATCGAACGGGCAGGAGATAGACAGAGGGATAAGCTTTGCCAATGTGGCCGGCAATGAAGAGGCAAAGGAAAGCGTCAGCGATATAGTGGACTTTTTAAAGGAGCCTGATAAGTATTCCAAATATGGCGCCAGGATGCCGAGAGGGATCATTTTCTATGGGCCTCCAGGAACGGGAAAAACATTGCTTGCAAGAGCCGTGGCAGGTGAGGCAAAAGTTCCGTTCTATGCCATGTCGGGTTCGGATTTTGTGCAGGTGTATGTAGGAGTCGGAGCCGGGAGGGTCAGAGATCTGTTCAAGAAAGCCAGGCAAACAGGTAAGTGCGTGATATTCATAGATGAGATCGATGCTTTAGGAAAGAAGCGTGAAGGCGGAGGAATCAGCGGAGGAAATGACGAGCGTGAACAGACATTGAATGCCCTGCTCTCTGAGATGTCGGGCTTTAAAGACAGCGACGGCATAGTGGTAATAGCAGCGACCAATAGGCTCGATACGCTCGATGAGGCTCTCCTAAGGCCTGGAAGGTTTGACAGGCATATAGAAGTAGGGCTTCCGGATGTAAACGGGAGATATGAAATATTGAAGATGCATGTAAAAAATAAACCTGTATCAGACTCTGTGAACCTTAAAAAAGTAGCTGAACAAACCGTATTTTTCAGTGGTGCAATGCTTGAAAGCATGATAAATGAAGCGGCTATCCTAGCGGCAAAGAGGCGTGCAAGAGCGATTGAGAAAGAAGATATAGATAAGGCGTTTTATACGGTTCTAGCTGGAGCTGAAAAGAAGGATAGGAGCGCAATTGCAAACATAGATAGAAAAATTACTGCTTATCATGAAGCAGGACATGCAATCGTCGCCAAACTGATATCGCCTGAAAACAAGGTGACCAAGGTTACTATCATTCCAAGCACCAAGGGGGCCGGAGGGTATACCATGAACATACCTCCGGATAGGATGTACAGGACAAAGAAGGATATGGAAAAGGATATAATGGTATCTCTCGGAGGAAGATGTGCCGAAGAGATAGTGTTTGGGGAAGACAATATAACTACCGGAGCTTCAGGAGATATAGAAAGGGCTACCGAAACCGTGCTTTCGATGGTAAAGAGATTCGGTATGAATAAAAACACAGGGCTTATAAGTTATGATGTGCTTTATAAAAACAGTTTCAACGGTATAAATGATAAAATACTGGATGAGTGCAAAAATAAGCTTGACGAGCTTTATTCAGAGGTCAAATCATTGCTTATTGAAAACATGGGAAAGCTTGATTGCATTGCGAATGCTTTGCTTGAAAAAGAAACACTGGAAGAGGAAGAGATAGATTCTATCATTGCAGCATGATATAGTCGATTTTTAAAGATGCATCAGCCATCTGGGGCTAAACTTCAGATGGCTGATGCATTATAA
>CALCDS010000173.1 GCA_937900065.1 uncultured Clostridiaceae bacterium
CCAAGCGCCAAGTTTTATCTTGATGCTGTCAATGGGGTATCGAGGCCTTCAAACTGCATATTATAATAGTAGGAATATATTCCATTCTTCTGCAGAAGTTCCTTATGGCTCCCCCTCTCCTGTATGCCCTCATCGTTTATGACTATTATTTCGTCTGCATTTCTTATAGTGCTTAACCTGTGGGCTATGGTTATTGTTGTCCTGTTTTTGGCCAATTTCTCAAGGGATTTTTGTATGAATCTCTCACTTTCATTGTCAAGGGCTGAAGTCGCTTCATCCAAAATCAGTATTGGAGGATTCTTTAAGAATACTCTTGCTATAGAGATTCTCTGCTTCTGGCCTCCGGAAAGTTTTACTCCCCTCTCACCTACGTAAGTATCGTAACCATCTTCGAGTCCCATTATAAAATCGTGGATATTGGCTTCTTTAGCCGCCTCGATTATTTCCTCATCGGTTGCATCAGGCTTGCCGTACTGAATATTCTCTTTTATAGTACCTCCAAACATATAAACGTCCTGCTGCACGACACCTATTGCGTTCCTCAAAGACTCCAAGGTGACATCCCTTATATCCTTTCCATCTATCGTGATGCTTCCGGATGTTACATCATAGAACCTTGGGAGCAGTGAACACAAGGTAGTCTTGCCTCCACCTGAAGGCCCTACCAGGGCAATATTTTGTCCTGCCTTTATCTTTATGTCCACATTATCCAGGACTTTGTGTTCGTTATCATAACCAAACGATACATTTTTATATTCTATATCTCCCTTTACATTTGTAATAGGCACGGCTCCATCCTTGTCCACTATTTTAGGCACTGTTTCTATCACTCCTAAAAACCTTCTAAATCCTGCAAAACCGTTCTGAAACTGTTCGGCAAAATTTATTAAAACATCTATAGGATTTATGAATATATTTATATAAAGTGCATACATAGCCATATCCGAAACCTTTAAAGATCCCTCGGCTATGAATATCGCACCGGTTACTATTATGGCCACATACAAGAGCCCTTCAAAGAATGTATTCCCGGCTATAAACTCTCCCATGATAGTATACCTTGCCACCTTTGATTTATAAAAGTCACGATTTGTTCTATCAAACTTTTTCTTTTCCAGTGTCTCATTTGCAAATGATTTTACCACTCTAATGCCTGACAAACTGTCCTGCACAGCCGAGTTTATGTTAGCCATCTTTTTCCTGTTTTCCATGAATACCCGCTGCATTTTCCTGTTTTGATAGAAGGAAAAAGCAGCCATTATTATCGTAACAACTAATAAAATCAGAGTCATTTTTACATTTATAAACAACAGTATTATAAAGGAGCCAGCTATTTTAAGCACTGAAATAAGCAGATTTTCAGGGCCGTGATGTGCAAGCTCCGAAATATCGAATAAATCTGTCACCAGCTTGGACATCATTTCACCGGTATTATTTTCATCATAATAAGAAAAAGGCAGTTTCTGAAAATGATAAAACAAATCCCTTCTCATGTCTCTTTCCATCCTTGCTCCCATGATGTGTCCCCATGTTGAAATAAAATGCTGGCAAATATACTTTATAATATACATTGCCAATAATGCCAGCCCAATATAGGCTATGCTGTGGAGTATGATTTCACTATTCAATATAAAATAATTTTTTGAAAGATAACTGAGCACAACAGGAAAAGCTAAGTCGATTGCTGAAACTATTAATGCACAAAACATATCCATGAAAAATAGAAACTTATATGGTCTGTAATATCTGATAAATTTTCTCCAAGTATCCATATTATTTAAAACACCTCTTAACATGAAAGTACACAAATGCATTTACAAATTGCTTTTTTTAAAACCTTTGGCATTCATTAAAGCTTTACTAAGGAAATCTACAGCATCCCTTTGCTCATCCTCGCTTGAATCTTTTGTAATTATATCTATCCATTTATTGATCTCAATAATAATTTCAGGAATTATGGCCTTTGCACTGTCGGTTAAATATAATCTGCAAGCCCTGCAGTCTTCCTCATCAACGCCCTTCCTTATATATCCAAGCTTCATCAATCTTTTGACCGACCTGGCAGACATAGCCTTATCCACATTAAGCCTCTTGCTTATCTCATTTTGACTTATGCCTTCATTTTTGGAAAGCACAAGCAAAAACTGATAAGTACCGCTGCTTAAATTGAATCTTTTAAGTGCCTCATCAATATATGACTGAGTGTACCTGTAAAGCTTATTTATGAGTTTGATGAGATGCGACTTTTTCTCTTCCATTTTGCAATCTCCTTTCGCCAATAAAAATAGGATATCACAGCA
>CALCDS010000174.1 GCA_937900065.1 uncultured Clostridiaceae bacterium
CTTATATACAATCGACTTATAAAAGTTTTGTATGCTCCTTTTGCATCACTCAACTTGGCATAATTGAACTAATCATTTGGTAATGGTATAATTATCCTTAAATGAGAAATGAAACTTTAAAAAGGAGGGGATTTTAGCTTATGAAAATAAAGCGTGCAAGGATATTTGCATGGTGCTTGGCATTCAGCCTGATGCTCACGCAAATACTATTTACGGATGCGGCGTTCTCGACGGAGCGTGTTGATGGATCAGACGTATACAAGATGGCCATAAATATCGCAAAGATGGGGTGGAAAACATCGGACACGGCTATTGTCACAAGGGGCGACGAAATAGCGGATGCCCTTGCGGCAACTCCCTTGGCATATGCAAAGGGCAAGGCGCCTATTCTTTTTACAAAGACTAACCAACTTCCGAGCGAAGTTTTAGACGAGCTTATAGAGCTTAACGTAAAAACCGTGTACATAATCGGGGGAGAAGGCGCTGTAAGCGATAATGTTGAAAAAATACTGGCAAAGCAGTTTGGAGCCGGAAACGTGATACGCCTCGGTGGGTCAGACAGGATCGAAACAGCCATGGATGTTGCAAAGGCGGCATTTCCGGATGGAACAAAGGAAGCCGTTATATCGGGTGCATATACAAATGCTGATGCGCTTTCGGTTTCATCGATAGCTGCTGTAAGAGGCATGCCCATACTTCTTGTCGACAACAGGATGACCGACGAGGTTGCTGAATATGTTAAAGGAAAGACTGTGTATGCTGTGGGCGGCCCGGGAGTTTTAAGCAATTCAGCTGTTTCTGCGGCTAAGGCTCAAAGGCTGGCTGGTGATGACAGGTATGAAACGAACGCTGAAATACTCAAAAAATTTGACGCCGATTATTCCAAAGTATTTTTATCAAAGGGCGATGACGCCCATGGCGCCCAAACATTGGCAGGCTCGGCTCTCGCAGCGCTTTCAAATTCACCCATGGTGCTTGTTGACGAAGCAAATTCGGTCTCTGCAGTTAAAAAGGTTATACAGGACAAGATAAAGGATGAAACTGAGATAGTGGCAATCGGCGGGACTTCCGTGATCCCGGAAGAAACAGTATCATCCATAAAAGAGACGGAACGTACATCATCGGATATTGAAGTGAAATCAGTAAGCGCGGATAACTTGAAGCAGGTTCAGATAAAATTCAATGCGCCTGTAGATGATGAAGGCGTAAAGTTTGAAATTGAAGATGAATCCAATTATAAAATAGAAGACAGCGATGGAGATAACGTCAAAGATGCTGTTGAGTCCGTGGAACTTGGGAATGACAAAAAGTCTGCTGTGCTTACTTTAAAGGATAAAGACAACAAAAGTCCTCTTAAAAACCAGGAAGAATATACGCTGATATTGGATGAGGATATATTCGGAGAAGAGCAGAGCATGAAATTCGCTCCCAAAGATACAACCATACCAAAATCGACTGGAGCGGAAGTCATAGGCATAAGCACAATAAAGGTCAAATTTTCAGAGCCGATAAGGCCGTATGAAGTTGCAGACGGCGTGCCTGAATTGGACAAGGATGCGTTTGAAGTTGACGACGGCGATATTGATATAAAAAAGGTTGAACTTTTAGGCGGCAACAAAGAGGCGAATATCACACTGCATTCAGAACTTGATGATAAACAGAAACTTGAAGTCAAGGTCAAGAGCAAGGCTGAAGATTATGCAGGGTATTCCATTTTAGGCGGGACGTATAATTTAACCGTTGATAAGGATACAAAAGGTCCTAAAGTCACAGGATACAAAGATGCAACCAGGACCAAGGTCACATTGGTATTCGATGAGGATATACAGGCTGCAGGGGATATCGACGACGGCGACATATACCATACAAATAAGAACAACAGCCACGATCCCGATAAATTGAAGATAAGCGGGAATGAAATGACTGTAGGATTTGACGATGACGATAAACTGCCTTCAGGGACTGCCTATATATATATTAAGGAAGGAACCATACAGGATTTCTGGGAAAATGAAAATGACGACATAAAAGAGGAAATCACCATAGAGGAGGATAATGCAAAACCCAGGGTCGAGAATATAGAGCAGGGTGATGGAATCGATGACGGAATGACCACATTAGTGGTCACATTCAGTGAACCTGTGGACGAGGACAGCGCTGAAGACAGGGATAATTATATCATAGAGAATTTAGACGGCGACGAGCAGAGGATAAGCAAAGCCGAGCTTACAGGTGATGATGAAGTCATGCTCACGATGAAATATGATATGAGTTTAGGCGATGAATATGAAATAACGATACGCAATGTTGAGGATCTGGAAGGCAATAAAATGGACGAGTACAATGAAACATTCACGCTTGAGGGGAGCGGAGAATATGACTGGTCAGATGTCGTAGTCGGTTTGTACGAGCCAGGAGGGGACGAGCAGAGGATCGTGGTCGATTTCGGCAGGGCTATGACTACCGGATCCGATGCATACTCAGTGGATGATTATGACAAGTATATACTCTATATATTCCCTCGAAATACAACATTCCCTGATGGAAGACCATCAAAGAATTATGAAAAGAAGCTTCCCATATCCGAATGGACCGATTCCGATATAAAGGCATTCAGCGGAGATGAAAAGGTCGAAATAAGCCTTCCATTTGATGACGAGGATGATGAAGATACTGCGGACCTTGAAGAGGCGTTTGACGACGACAAGGTCGTGAGGCTTGTCATAGGCACGGTGGCGGATGAGGCGGGCAATACTGCGGACATGGCAGGATCAGGATATCTTAAAGTTGAGGATGATATAACATCTGATATCGATATTTTAGATATGCCCAAAGCAGTGGATACCAACAAAATCGAGTTTACATTTGAAGGCCAAGTGGATGTCGATGATGATGACATACATGTGTACTATGCAAAGGCATTTAAGGATGATGATGCCGATGAAGCCAAAGAGCCTTCAAGAGAGCTTTCAATAGATGATTTCGATGTTGACGAAGATGATGACGGCAACACTGTTGTCACGATAGAGCTTGATGATGATCTGAACTATGATGCGTCATACACGGTTTCAGGTGATAAGAGGTCGGTGCTCGTTGTTACCGATGGAGACGGTGATACTGAAAGTGAAGAAGGCGAAAAGCTTCAGGATGGAGCATACATAGTAAAGGACGGCATCGCGCCCAAGATTTGCGAAGTAAGGGATTCTGATGATGATTATGTTGACAATGTGGTCGCATATATCACGACCAACAGGGAAGGCAACAAGGAATCAACGATCGTGATCGAGATGGAGGAGCCGATCGATGGATTTTCACTGGATGAGGATACGTTTAGTGTTGAAGATTTCGATATAAAGGACATATACGTGACAAACGACTCACGCGGAGCAGACGACAATGAAGCGGCAGGAAAATATATAGTTATCAAACTTTGGGAAGATGAAGGGGATTCGGATGCAAAAGTGGATGAATATTTCAGCATAAAGCAAAAAGATGAGTTCGAAGATATCTCGGGCAACGAAGTGGAAGGCCTTAAAACCGAAGTATACGATGTAAGGTAGGGGGACAGTTCATTCCAGTTTATCTTTTGGACAAACCAGGGCAGGACAAGTTGGGGACGGTT
>CALCDS010000175.1 GCA_937900065.1 uncultured Clostridiaceae bacterium
CAAGAACTTAGCAAAAGTGTTCACATCGCTCACTACGATTGCTCAAAATCAGCGCTATACTTCAACATAACCAATCTTTAAAATGTCAGAGCTGTTTAGACACCTGCATATCCGAACATTTTTTATCAACAGTTATGAACCTCAACAAAATAGTCAATACGGCCGCCACAGTTATCAAAAGCAGCACTAAAAGCAATTTGAAAATCATGCCTAATCTTAAAAAAATCAGTGCAACCGCTGAAACCACTACATTAACCGCATATATTAAGACAACTGTATTGCGGTGGCTTATGCCATGTATATCCATCAGCAAATTATAAAAATGATTTCTGTCAGGTTCAAACAAGGGTTTATGATTCAGCTTTCGCCTTATCATTGCAAGCATAGTATCATAAATAGGAATGCAAAGCACAATCCCCGGAAGCAAAAAATCAACCGCAAAGCCTGAAGCGTTTGAAACTATGATTCCTATACTTGCCAGCGCATAACCCAGTGGAAGGCTGCCGGTATCTCCCATAAATATTTTGGCTGGATAAAAATTATAAACTAAAAATCCCAGGCACCCGGCAGCAAGAAAAAGTGAAACCATGAATATCTCCGAATGATTCAATAGTAATCCGATGATACCAAATGTTAAGGCGGAAATAAATCCTATGCCGCCTGATAATCCGTCAAGGCCATCTATAAGATTTATGCCGTTTATCATGCCAATATACCATAAAAAAGTAACGGGAATATTAAACCGTCCCAAATTTTTAAATATAATTCCAAAAGCTATTGAAATACATGAAAAAGATACCTGAAGGATTAGCTTGTATCTCGCTTTTAATTCCACTCTGTCATCAATAACACCCACGATTACAAACAATGCTGTAACTATACTGAACACCAGGTTATCCGTTCTATTTACAACTTTATGAAAAAGTATGAGGCAGGCCATGCCTATTAGAAATGGAATAAAAATGCCAAGTCCTCCGGCTTTGGCTACAGGCTTATCGTGTATTTTCCTCTCATTAGGCGTGTCAATTATATGCAATTTTATAGCAAGGGGTGTGATTATCAGAGATGTTCCAAACACCGCAATTGCTATCATTGAATAATACAGCTCAACATCACCTCTATTCTTTTAAAAAATTTTACATATTAAAGAGTTATTCTATTTAACAAAGATGTTGATTTTGAGCATCCCATTCTGTCAGGCACTTAAAGTTCTGTTTGCATATTCCTTTTTACGTGCATTTGATAGAGCTATTCCTTCTTCTATTTTTTCAGCTACATATTCAATTTCCTGCAAGCTCAAATCATTATAAAAAGGCAATGCTATACTTCTTCTTCCGATGTCGGCTGTAATCGGATAATCTTCTTCTTTATATCCAAACATATCAATAAAATATGGCTGTATGTGAATAGGCGTAAAATATGGTCTGCAGCCTATTTTGTTTTGCTTTAAATGATCCATTACAGTATCCCTGTCTATACCTGTGTTTACCTGCACTACATACACAAACCAGCTCATCATAGTCACATCAGAGTGTATGTAAGGAAGAGTCAGACCTTTGATATTGCGCAGCTTCTCATTATATGCCATAGCCACCTTCTGCCTTTTTTCAATTATCTCGTCAATCCTTCTCATCTGCGCACAACCGAGAGCAGCATGAAGTTCACTCATCCTGTAGTTATAGCCCAGCCTCTCATGATACAGCCAGAATCCCGTTATTGCCCTGCCTTGGCTTCTTAAGCTTTTGCACTTTTGAGCTATCCATTCTGTATTGGTTACTATTATCCCGCCTTCACCTGTAGTAATCTGCTTATTAGGATAAAAGGCAAACACTGCCGCGTCGGCAAGGCTTCCGGCTTTAATGCCCATGTATTCCGAACCTATAGCTTCACAGCTGTCTTCTATCATATATAAATTATGTCTGTCAGCTATCTCCCTTAGCTTTACTATATTCGCAGGTTGTCCGAATACATCAACAGATAGTATGGCTTTTGTTCTGTTTGTTATATGGTTTTCGACCTCATCGGCATTTATATTTAAAGTTTTAGGATCAATGTCAACAAATACCGGAATGGCGCCTTCCATGATAATGCAATTTGCTGAAGCCACAAAGCTAAATGGAGTCGTTATCACTTCATCTCCTTTACATATCCCGAGTGTTTTTATAATTGTATGAAGCCCACTTGTACCGCTATTTACTGCCACGGCATATTTTACACCTATGTAGTCCTCTATCTTTTTCTCAAACTCTTCAACTTTAGGACCTATACTCAATATGCCTGACTTCAGCACCCCTACGACTTCATCAATTTCCGCCTGAGTGATATCAGGTTTTGCTAATTGAACATACATCTTATTAGAAGCCTCCTCAGATATTATTTATATACTACAGGTAAAGTTTAGTTATAAATCCAGGATATTAAAGAATATGTTATATAAAGAAATCCTATGTTAAAAAATGAAAATTTTTTGGAGGAAAACACATGGAACTCAAAGACTGCATCCATATAATAAAGAAAAGAATCTGGCTTATAATTGCAACGACCATACTTGTTTCTGCGGCAACTGCATTATTCAGCATATTCATAATGGACCGCGTATACGTGGCTAAGGCAACATTGATCATCGGCCATGCACCTCAAATACAGGATGAGAAGGTCGGGTATGATGATATATTGATGTATCAAAAACTCCTAAAGACTTATATGGAACTGGCAAAAAGCCGGCTGGTTGGCAAGGAAGCCCTGGATATATCCGGATATGGCATAAATTATGAAGCATTTAAGAAAAACCTTATAGTAACTCCTATGAATGATACGCAAATCCTTGAAATATCTCTATCAGATGGGGATCCAAATAGAGCTGCCGACCTTGCAAACACGATATCACATGTTTTTGTTGAAAAAGTTCATGAATTAATGGATGCAGGGAGCGTGAAAATAATGGACGAAGCATTGCCTCCTGTTGAACCTGAAAGACCTAAACCGATTCTTTACACAATCATAGCTGGATTGATCGGACTTATATTTTCCACAGGATTAGCTTTTATGATGGAATATATGGACAATACAATAAAATGTGAAGACGACATAACCAGGTACCTTAGCCTGCCCATATTGGCAAGCTTGCCTTTAGTGCCCGGCAGAAAGCACAAGTCAAATCAAATTAAACTTGTGACCATGAACGAGCCGATGTCACTGGCATCGGAATCATATAAGACGATGAGGACAAACATCAAATTCATGTCCTTTCAAAAAGATATAAAAACAATCCTAGTTACAAGCCCAGGCCCCGGGGACGGGAAAAGCACAATCACGGCAAACCTCGCTATAACCATGGCTTCTGCTAAATTGAAAGTCCTTTTAATCGAATGCGACTTAAGGAAGCCATCGGTTCATAGAAACTTTGCTGTTCCCAACAACACAGGCCTAACAAACATACTTGCAGATAATATACCATACAAAAATGCGGTAACTCCTTCAGGCATTGAAAACCTTGAAATCATCCCCTGCGGCATAAAGCCTCCCAATCCTTCTGAAATGTTGGGTTCGGATAGAATGAAAAAGTTCCTTGACGCCATTAGGGATGATTATGACTGCATATTATTGGATACGCCTCCTGTAGC
>CALCDS010000176.1 GCA_937900065.1 uncultured Clostridiaceae bacterium
CGTTCACTTCGATTGCTCAAAAAATCAACATTACACCTTAACATGTAACATAGCATCATATGCAATTCAGGCTGCAGAACAACTTTGGGTGGGGAAAATTATATTTTAACATAGCATTAACTAAGAATGAGGAAGGGAAAGCGTATGATGCAATTTTTGAATATATTTAGCGCAGAGTATGATAATAAGTTATAGAGGAGAAAATTTTTTAAAGTTTTTTCAAAATTCGAAAAAAAGTTACAGAATGTCATGAAACACTTTCATATTGCGGATAGATGTCCTATATTGGTTTTGAAATATATAATTTAATTATATAGGAGGAATTATAAATGGAAACAGAAAATTCCAAGAAGAAGACGTCAATCGATAAGGTGACGGATTTTATTGAGAACAAGGTTGCTCCACCATTAGTCAGGCTTTCGCAAGTTCGCTATTTAGAAGCATTGCAGAAAACATTTATAGCGATAATGCCGTATATGATTCTGGGTGCTACAGCTACTTTGGTAAACAATTTACCTGGATTGTTTGCGGAAAAGACAGGACTGAATTTGCCAGCAGTAAGTGCGGCCTTGACATCTATAATAAAACCAATACAGCCGACATTGCTTCAGATTGTTTTCGTAACTATCAATTTGCTTGCACTATTGACAGTGGTACTTAATGGTTATTATTTGGGGAGTTTCTATAATAAAAAGGATAGTGATGTTAACCCGGTTGCATCGGCTATTGTTGCCATGGTAAGTTTCTTATGCTTTATCAACTTTACCAATCTTTCCAAAAACTTTGACTGGCCATCTTACATTTTAGGCGCGCCAAGCATGTTTGGAGGCATTATAATCAGTATCTTGTCGGTTGAGATCTATCGCTGGTTCATACATAAGAAAATCACAATAAAAATGCCTGAAAGTGTGCCGCCGATGATTGCCGGCGCATTTACAAGCATAATCCCTGTATCCATCATCGTCATATTTTTCAGTGTTGTTGGTGCCGGATTTAAAAACTTCGATTTTTTGCAATTGTTGAATAAATGGACTTCTTATCTTGTAATAGGTGGAAGCGGTTTCGCCGCACAATTTCTGGGATTTTTCCTTGACAGGATATTATGGTTTGTAGGCCTGCATGGTTCAAATATAGTATCGAGCGTCATGCAGCCTATTTGGACATCAATGATTACAAGCAATATCAACGCATTTGCAGCAGGAAAGCCTATCCCGTATATGTTTACAAACGAGTGGATAAATTCCTATGTACGTATAAGCGTATTTCCGATTGCGCTCCTTTGCTGCATGTCCAAAGTAAAACGCTATAAGGTGCTTGGCAAACTGGCGTTGCCTGGAACAATATTCAATATTGCTGAACCTATCATGTATGGCTTGCCAATCGTATTAAACCCAATATTATTTATTCCATGGGTTCTAGGATTTTCGTTCACATTTATATTAAATGCGATTTTGGCAACCATAGGCTTGATTCCGCCGATTGCAGCCATGGTGGTGTGGACTATGCCTGCACCTCTTGCGGCATTTATAGGTTCCGGTTTTAAGTTTTCAGGACTGATTTTCAGTTTACTGAACTATGTGCTTATTTTCTTGATTTTCCTGCCTTTCTTTAAAGTTTTGGAGAAGCAGGAATTAAAGAGGGAACAGGAAGAATCAGAAGAATCGCAGGAATGATGCAAAATTTTGTGAAGCAAAGAAGGTAATTGTTTTGGAGATCATTGGCTATTCACCACTTTATCAAAAACAGGTGATTCGATTATGGAACGATACTCTGACAGCAGATTTAATTGATGAAAACCGTTTTATAAAGCTTGTATTATGTGATGAAAACTTCAGTTCGGAACTGGCTCTGTTATGTATTGACCAGGGAGAACTGCTTGGGTTTTTATTAAGCACGAAACGCATCGTGCCGTATATGGAAAGGGGACTTGAGCCTGAACGTGGATTTGTAAATTTGATTTTTGTGAAAAAGGGATATCAGCATCAGGGAATAGGCACAAAACTTATGGAAACTGCTGAAAAAAGAATGATTGAAAAGGGTGCAAAGAATATAACACTTGCTGCCTACAGCCCTAATTACTTTTTCCCCGGAGTCGATGCTGCGGCATATCCTCATGCTGTTGAGTTTTTTAAAAAATTGGGGTATGAAGCAACAGGGGAAGCAGTTTCAATGCATAGGACATTATTTGATTATAGGTATCCGGAAGCAGTAAAGCAAAAAAAGGATGAGTATATAAAAAAAGGTTATGATATACAGCCGTTTTCTTATGAATATACATTTGAACTGCTTGAATTTCTGCTCAAAAATTTCGGCGCCGGATGGAAAAGAAATGCCTACCTTGCAATTCTAAATCATGTTGCCCATGATACGATTAAGATTTGCACTGATAAGGATGGCAGGATAGTTGGTTATTGCATGAGGGCGATTGACGGCAATCCAGCACGCTTCGGACCCTTTGGGGTTCGCGAAGATTTGCGCAGCCGCGGCATGGGGAGTATTTTATTTCATGAAATGATGTATGATATGCTCAGCAAAGGCATATATCATGTTTACTTATTATGGACACATGGAGATGCTCAAAGATTTTATGAGCGCCAGGGAATGAGGCCATATAGAAGCTATCAACTGATGAAAAAAATTATACACTAAGGGAGGATAAATATGGCAAAGAGAGTAGTATCGGTCGGCGCCCATTCATTGGATGCGGAACTTATGGGTGGACTGGCATTGATTCAGTATGCAAAGCAAGGAGCAAAATGCACATTCGTGCATGTGACAAGAGGTGAGAGAGGACATAAGACATTGACTCAGGAAGAGTACGGTAAGCAGCTTTTAATGGAAAATAAAAAAGTTGCCGAAGTCATGGGATGTGATTCTCACTGGATGGGCTATTTAGCCGGCAAGATACCAGAGGAAGATATTTTCACAGCAGACTTGAAGAAGTATTTTAAGGAAGAAGGAGTGGATCTTGTAATCACTCATTTTAGCGGAAGCCTTCATCCAAGGCATATTGCAACGCACACAGCGGTTACCAGGGCGGTACGTGAGCTGCAATCGGAAGGATATCATATAAAGCTGTATTATGGTGAAAACTGTGAGGATTTGATTGGTTTTATTCCACAGGTGTATATAGAATATACACAAGAGGAAGTAAATCAGTGGATTAAAGGCTTAAATGAGTATGAGATATTCCGCGGCGGAATAAATGATATGCCGTATCTGAATTATTACACTACAAGCCTTAAGATAAGGCAGGTAGAAGCCGGCACGAAGCTTCCTACACGCGGATATATGTATGCTTCCAGCATTGAAAAGACACTTGGCTGATAAAGAAATTTAATGCGATTAAGGATGAGGCTTAGGCCATGAAAATAGGTTTATCAATAGGAAAGTTTAGAAGCGTATGTATTTGGCTTTTTGTATAATCAGATGTATTATGAAGGTAAGAAAATTTTTCTACTGATGCGTTATAATGGCCTAGTAAAAAGAGGTGCGCTGATTCATGAATTTGCTGTTGGAGATGCGGGAAGTAAAGGATTTAACTCCTTCGGAAAGACAGGTAGTAAAATATATACTCGAAAATCCTGAAGAAGCAGCAGGTATTGGAATTTCAGAATTAGCCAAAAAAACATATACCAGCACTTCGACTATTATGAGGCTCTGTAAACGATTGGGAATAGATGGATTTGTTGAGTTCAGGCAAAACCTGGTCCGTGATTTGGATATTTATCACAGAACCTCCATATTGGCAAAAGCTCGTGAATCTATTGAAAAAACTGATTCCATTGAAGATATCATAGAAAAGGTATCTTCATATAATGCAAAATCAATTATCGATTTTAAAGAATTGAATAAGGTTTCTGTGGTAAAGTCGGTTATTGATTTGATGACAAAAGCAGAATGCTTTGATTTTTATGGCGTTGATACGTCAAATTTAGTTGCCCAGGATGCTAAATTAAAGGCAATGCGGCTTGGAATATTTGCTACTGCATATGATCATTTTATTGAAATGACTATTGCAAGCAGAATTTCCAATAAAAAGAGATTGGCATTTATGATATCTTATTCGGGAGAAACGCTTGATATTATAAAATGCGCAAAAATTCTTGGATCTAAAGGCGTACCGACTGTTTCTATAACATGTGATAAGCCCAATAGTTTATGCAGCTTATGCGATTATAATCTATTTGTAAGCTCTATGGAATCTGTTTTTCGCATGAACTCCAGATCCGGCAGGATCGGATCGCTTAATGTCATTGATATTCTCTTTACAGCATATGCCAACCTGAATTATGAAAGAAATGTCGAGATGCTGAAAAGAACTTATGTCGATGAAATAAATCGTTCTAAATAAGGAATAACCGGAAGTATTGTTTTAAGGAGGAGTATTATGATTAAGATCATGTTATTTTGCTGCGCAGGAATGTCAACCAGCCTGCTGGTCACCAAAATGCAAAAAGCTGCTGATAAAAGAGGGATAGAAGCCAAGATTTGGGCTGTCAGCCAGGCGGAATATGAGAATGAAATGAAAAACTGTGATGTTTGCCTTTTAGGGCCGCAAGTGAAGTATCTATTGAAGACTGCCCAAAAAGTCGGTGAACAAAACAATGTACCGGTAGCGGTAATATCGCCCATAGACTATGGCATGGTTGACGGGAACAAAGTATTGGATTTCGCGTTATCTTTAAAAAAGGGTAAATAAAACACTTTGCTTTTTAAGCTTTAAGGCTGTGCCGACATTCATCAGGAAACTAACAATATACTTTTAACATAGCGTAAAAAAGGTATAAGGGGTTGTTGCACAATTTATTATCGTGAACAACCTCTTTTATAGTTTGTATGGTATACTTGCTTTAGATAGTTTTGGCAGACGCGGAAATATTTTTTACCAATAAGAATGGTGGGGGTGGCTATGGATAAAAAATATATAATAGGCATTGACCTTGGAGGAACAAAAATATCAGGAGCAATAGCCGATATGGATGGCAGCATCCTAAACAAGATTACGATACCGACTCTTGCTGGAAAAGGGGCTTTGACCGTAGTTGGCAGGATTGCTGATACTATAATAAAGCTTATGGAAAGCCGGAGCGCATCGTATGGTGAAGTTTCGGGAATAGGCATAGGCAGCCCGGGGTTTGTGAATTCAAAGAAAGGTTACATAGCATTTGCTTCAAATCTATCGGGTTTTAATAATCTGCCTATAGTCGATATGATTGAAGAGAGGCTTAAAATAAAGACATATCTGGAAAACGACGCTAAGGCCGCCGCACTCGGTGAGATGTGGTTTGGAGCAGGAGGAAATTGCAGCAATTTTATATATTTGACTGTTAGCACAGGGATAGGAGGAGCCATTGTATATAACGGCGATATCTTCACAGGTTCATCAAACATGGCCGGAGAGATAGGGCATACCATATTGAACCCTGAAGGTCCGAAATGCGGCTGTGGACATAATGGATGCCTTGAAGCGTATGCGTCCGGGACCGCCATTGCCAGACTTGCAAATGAGAGGTTGAAGGAATGCGAAGACAGTTTGCTTAAGGAATATGACAATATCACATCCAAAGAGGTATTCGATGCGGCTTCAAGAGGCGATAAGCTTGCATCAGATGTGGTAGACTACAGCTTGCATTATCTGGGCATAGGGATTGCCAATCTGGTCACGCTCATAAATCCTGAAAGGATCATAATAGGCGGGGGCGTGTCCATGGCCGGACAGATCATAATAGATAAGGTCTGGGAAGAAGTCAAGGCAAATTCTTTTAAGCCAATGTATGAAAATCTTTCGATCGTGCCTGCAAAATTGAAAGCTGATGCCGGAGTAATAGGCGCACTCGGAGTGGTACTCACAAGGAGCAAAGGCAAAAGATAACATTCTAAAGCGGCATATCATATGCAA
>CALCDS010000177.1 GCA_937900065.1 uncultured Clostridiaceae bacterium
TGTATATTTTATATAATTATACTTCTAATATAGCATTTTGAAGCAAAAATGAAAGCACCATTTGAATTTTTAAAGCAAAAAGAGTACTATCTATTATTAGGTAGAAAATGATAGGAGAGTATAAAAGAAATGCTAGCCGTGATCTTGACAGTACTTTCACCATATACAGCATTCTTGCCTATGCTGTATATATCTATAAAGACAATTAAAAAAAATGAACCTGTCTGCAAAAATCCCTGGAACATAGGACTTATTGTGCTCTTTTACTGGTCCATGATTGTAGGAGTAATAAATAAAAATTTATTTTCCGCTTTTGCTTCGTTTATGATATTGGGATATTTTTCAGTCAGCGTTTATATACACAACAATTATAATGAAAAAGAAAAGATAGAAAGATTGTTTCAGAATTTGGTCCTTGCATCTGTAATATCCTCGGCGATAGGCATAATCGAGAAGATATCTGCCGAATATTTCAACACATTGAAATGGGGTTATGTTTTCGCAATGCCTTCCAATATAAAAATATGGGATGATTACAGGATATCCAGTACATTCGGGAACCCGAACGTGGCCGGAAACTGGTTTGCAATCATGGTGCTTGTGGGGCTGTATTTTTATGATATCTCTTCAGGCCGCAAAAAGTCCCTTTATGCTTTGGCCGTTTGTCTATTTGTCATCATGCTTGATTTGACCGGCTCACGCGGTGCAGGTTTAGGGCTTTTATTAGGCATCCCGATTTTTGCACTCCTTAATAAAAACCGGAAGGATATCGGCTTTCCAATATTTATTTTCTTTTCAGTATTATTGCTGATATTCATAATACCTGAGGTTTTGCCGTTATTCAATAAAATAAATAACTCTATGAATCATGGCCTAAATCACTCTTTATCCGGAAGACAAGAAATATGGAAAAGCTGTATCAATATGTTCAAATCAAAGCCTATCACTGGGTGGGGAATTTTAGGCATATATTTTTCAAAAAGCTATGTATTCCGTTTCACAAGAGAACCGCATGCCCATAACCTGTGGCTCACAATTGCAACAACGCTTGGTATAGTGGGATTGTTCATATATCTATATATGAAGTATTACTTATATGAAAGCATTGTTATCCTTTTAAAGAACAATTGCAGCCTGGCACCGCTCCTTGCCTCTATACAAGCATTGGTTATCGGCCATGGGCTTGTTGATTTTACAATAATGGCGCCACAGGGAGGCATAGCTTTCATATTATGCTCTTCACTGATAAGCGGACTTGCGATGCAGTACACGGCTTGCAATACGGATGAGGGATATATGCTGCCATCTATGCATTTCTCGTAATCTTCATCACCCCTCCCCTATCGCCCGCTCTTTTTATATAAATTAGATTTATCACATAATAAAAGCATGACAATTCAACATCTTTGTTAAATTTGTTTAACAGAACCTAATAAAAAAATAGGTTACATATGATATACTATTTGAATAGAATTAAGTACGACAGTTTTTGATATTTGGAATCTGCTTGACTTATTCCATGGTTGCAACTTGAAAATACCTTGACGGTCTATTATCATTATATATTGCAAGCATAACTTAAACCAATGAAGGAAGATGGAGATATGTTTTATCCTTTAAAATTCAACCCCGTATATAAAAAAGTTATCTGGGGCGGAAGAAATATTGAAAAACATTTTAAAAGAAACCTGCCTGAAGGCAAGATAGGCGAAAGTTGGGAACTATCCTGCAGGAAGGAAGGTATGAGCATTGTAAAAAACGGCATATTCAAGGGCAGATACCTGTATGATTTAGTATCCGAGTATAAAGAAAAGATACTTGGAGACAATGTATGTCAAAAATACGGATTTAATTTTCCGCTTCTTATAAAGATAATCGATGCAAATGATAAACTATCCGTACAGGTACATCCCGACGATAAATATGCAAAAGCCATGGGAGAGAAAAATGGCAAGAGCGAAATGTGGTATATAATCGATGCGAAGAAGGATGCAAAGTTAATATATGGATTAAAAAAAGGCATAACCAAAGAAAAATTCATAGATGCCATAAAAAATAAAAAAGTCGGGGATACATTGAACCAGGTATCCGTAAAACCCGGAGATTTTCTATATATACCTGCCGGAACAGTCCATGCGATACTTGAAGGAATACTGATTGCCGAGATACAGCAAAGCAGCAATACCACATTCAGGATATATGATTATGACAGAAGGGACATAAACGGCAATATGAGAGAACTCCACATCGACAAAGCTCTGGATGTCATAAACTTTAACTTCAATAATGAATTGATAAGTTCTGAAGCAAAGTATGAAGGCAAAAACAGCATAAAGAAACTGGTTAAATCCCAATATTTCTGCACGGATGAAATCAAAATACAAGATCAATATAAATCTTCGACCAACGGCTCAACTTTTATAAGCGTAATGGTTATAGAAGGATGCGGCAAAATCGCATGTGAAGGTGCAAGCGAGGATGTCGTTCCAGGAGATACACTGCTTCTGCCTGCTTCTTTAGGCGATTATTCCATAGAAGGAAATCTTAAGATTTTAACTTCATATATACTCTAGCTTATAGTCATAATTTTAGAAGATATATTTGGGGGTTTATTTATGAAGATTAATGACTGGCTTAACAGCGAAGTTCCACGAATAGCGGAATCGATAGAAGATATAAATAAAGATTACTTTTTCACAGATAAAACAATAGGATTTGCAGGAAAGGAAAGCATAAACAGGATACTGCATCATCTTAAATCCGCGCTTTATCCGGGTGCTTTTGAAAAATATCCTATAGATGAATCAAAAGTAAATATATTGATTGGAAACAATGTGCGATCCGCTGCATTGGAGCTCAATGATTTGATTGAAAAAGTGCTTGTAAACAAATGCAGCTATTCGGATAAAAACACACGAGACTGCACGGTTTGCATGGATGAAGCCAGTAGAATAACGATTGAGCTTATAAAAAGGCTTCCCAGTATAAGGGAGGTACTTCAAACAGATATACAAGCTGCATATGACGGTGATCCTGCCGCATTGACCACTGAAGAGATACTCCTAAGCTATCCTTCAATCGCTACAATAACAATACACAGGATTGCACATGTATTGTATGAATTCAATGTGCCTGTCATTCCAAGGATAATGTCCGAATATGCACATGAAGCAACCGGGATTGACATACATCCAGGTGCAAAAATAGGCAGCAGCTTTTTTATAGACCATGGTACAGGAGTAGTCATAGGAGAAACATGCACGATCGGGAACAATGTCAAGCTGTACCAAGGTGTAACGCTTGGAGCGAAAAGTTTTGCATTAGATGAAAACGGGAATCCCATAAAAGGTATCAAGAGGCATCCTGATATCGAAGATAATGTGATAATATATTCAGGCGCTACTATTTTAGGAGGAGATACCAGAATAGGCCACGACTCCGTAATAGGCGGAAACGTATGGCTCACCCATTCCGTGCCCCCGCATTCCATGGTATATAATGCGCAGCCTTCCCCCTTGATAAAAAACGGAAACGACATTGATTTGTAAAAAAATTGTTGCACAATGAATTGCTTATTCATTGTGCAACAACTGTATTTACTTGACTTTAGGAACGACTTTTAAATTAACTAGATTTAATCAATCTAAAAACCGTTACAATCTGTTATATATTTTTACAGCATCTTCAATATTATTTCCATCCTGTGGAGCATGCGCAGTAACCAGTATATATTCTTGGCCTTTAACTTCTGCCAAACTTGCAAGACAATATCCGGCTTCATCTGTAAATCCTGATTTTCCGCCTAATATTTTTCCGTTAGAGATATAGGTATTGTTTTTTCCATTGAATACTGTACTGCTAAACGATATGCCTCCAAACTGTTTATTATCCAATATACTTGTCCCATACGTATGTGCCGTAAATATTTTCCGAAATGTCGGATCTTCAAGCGCATAGTCGAGCAGCAATGCAATATCTTTCACTGTTGAGTACTGCTCTTGATTATGCAAACCAGTTGAATTTACAAAATGCGTATGGTTCATCCCTATCTTTTGGGCTTGTTGATTCATGATATCCGCAAAGTCGCTCTCTGATCCTGCAACTGCCTTGGCAAGGCCAACAGCGCATTCTCCGCCGCTTGGCAGAAGTGCGCCATACATTAAATCGATTGATCGCACCTGCTCACCCGGACGGAAGCCTGCCGTTGATGCCCCTGCTTTCCCCATTTGTTCAAAAATATCACCGGCCAATGTAATGCGTTTATCCGGCAAAGGAAATTTCTGCAAAGCAATGATAACTGTCATGATTTTTGTCATGGATGCAGGATAGATCTTCTGGTCGGC
>CALCDS010000178.1 GCA_937900065.1 uncultured Clostridiaceae bacterium
ATGGTGATGCCCATATGCATTTAAGCAGAGCACGCAATCATGGCAGCAAGCTTGAATCCTTTTTTGAATTTTTCTAATATTTAATTTTATATATAATGTCTTGACATAGTTCATATTATAATATAAAATCTAATACAATAATAAAATAATATTTGGATTGCTCTTATCCAGAGAGGCGGAGGGACTGGCCCAATGAAGCCCGGCAACCGGTATTCTCATTCGAATACAGCGGTGCCAATTCCTGCAATGGAAACATTGATAGATGAGAGAGAGACTCTTGAAATTTATGAACCTCTTTCATTTGTGAAAGGGGTTTTTAATTTTATATCCGAAAGGACGGGGGGATTTCTTTGATAGATGTAATAGGTTTAAGCAAGGAGTATATTGATGGTGAAACAAGCGTAAAAGCGCTTGATAACATAAATCTTCATATAGACAGCGGAGAAATTTTCGGGATAATAGGTTTAAGCGGTGCGGGAAAATCGACGCTCCTTCGATGTATTAACCGTCTTGAGAGGCCAACAAGCGGAAAGGTGCTCATAGACGGAGTCGATATCACAAAACTTGAGGGCAGTTCTTTAAGGAAGATGAGATCCAAAGTAGGTATGATATTTCAGCATTTCAACCTGCTTATGAATTCCACAGTATATGAAAACATCGCTTTTCCTTTAAAGATATCAGGTACGCCAAAACATGATATGGATAAAACGGTTACCGGCCTTCTGGAAGTCGTTGAGCTCACTGACAAAAAAGATGCATATCCGTCGCAGCTTTCAGGCGGTCAAAAGCAAAGGGTCGGGATCGCGAGGGCCTTGGCAAATAATCCTGGCATATTGCTCTGTGATGAAGCAACATCTGCACTCGACCCTGCAACGACCGAATCCATATTGAATCTTTTGCATGACATAAACAAAAAATTTGGAATAACCATAGTTGTCGTGACTCATGAAATGGCTGTCATAAAGCAGCTTTGCGACAGGGTGGCAGTGATTGAAAACAGTGTTATTGTTGAGCAGGGCAGGGTGATCGATCTTTTTTCAAATCCCCAGACTCAGACATCCAGGAATTTTTTGAAAGATATGATTGCCAAACTCCCTCAAAACATACTGCTTGAAGATGATAACCCGAACGAGGAAGTTTTAAGGATATCTTTTATAGGAAATGATGCCAGAAAGCCTTTTATAACCAATATGATAAAGCAATTTGACATTACAGCCAATATAATCGCAGGCAATATCGAGACCATACAATCCACACAGGTTGGAAGTCTCATAATAAAAATTTCCGGGGGCAAGGACAATATAATTTCTTCGGTAAATTTTCTAAAAAAGAATAATGTAAGGGTGGAGGTGCTAAGGAATGGTAACATCTGATACTCTTCAATATATTTTGGAAATGTATGAAACCATACTGCCTTCACTTTTAGAAACATTGTATATGGTATTTTTCTCAACGCTCTTTGCAACGGTAATCGGACTTCCATTAGGCATAATACTTGTAATAACCGATAAGGGAAATCTGTGGGAAAAGCCTAAACTGAACAAAATACTCAGCTTTATAGTAAATATAATGCGTTCGCTTCCATTTATAATAATGATAATAGCACTGTTCCCGCTTGCAAGGCTGATAGTCGGTACGACGATAGGTTCGACCGCTGCCATAGTACCGCTGTCGATTGCGGCAGCGCCTTTTGTAGCGAGGGTGGTTGAATCATCATTAAGGGAAGTCGACTGGGGAATAATCGAAGCATCGCTCTCTTCAGGAGCAAGTACAATGCAGATCATATTTATGGTGATGATTCCGGAGTGTCTTCCATCTTTGATACTTGGGATAACACTGACGATAATAAATATAATAGGATATTCCGCCATGGCAGGAGCAATTGGAGGAGGTGGTTTGGGAGATCTGGCAATAAGATATGGATACCAGAGGTTTGAAACTGATGTGCTGATAGCTACAATACTGGTTCTATTCGTATTGGTTGAGATAATCCAGTGCATAGGGAATTATTTGGCTAAAAAAGTTGATAAAAGGTAAAACCTATCAAAGCTCTTTTTTGTTCGATGCTAGCTAGAATCAAAAAAGAGAATCAATTAAAAATTTAGGGGGAATCAATAATGAAAAGGATAATAAAGTTTTTATCTCTGATACTGGCTACATTGCTGCTTTTTACAGGGTGCGGCACAAAAAGCGCTGCAAACAAGAGCGCCGATGATGCTAAACAAGCTGAAAAAAAGACCACAAAGCTTGTAGTGGGTGCTACACCTTCACCACATGCTGAAATATTGAATCTCATAAAACCTGACTTAAAGGAAAAGGGCATTGACCTTGAAGTAAAGGAATTCAATGATTATGTTACTCCAAACGTAGCATTGAATGATAAGCAGCTTGATGCAAACTTCTTCCAGCACACACCCTATATGGAGGAGTTTGAAAAAGAAAAGAATATAAAGCTTGTCGCTGTGGCAAAGATACATGTTGAACCTATGGGCGCATATTCCAAGAAACTGAAATCCAAGGATGAAATAAAAGACGGCGCAACGATTGCAATACCAAATGATGCTACAAATGAAGGAAGAGCATTGCTTCTTCTTCAGAAACAAGGTTTAATAAAGCTCAAGGATGAATCAGGCTTGACTCAGACGCCCAAAGACATTACCGAAAATCCAAAGAATCTTAAGTTCAGTGAGCTTGAAGCACCGCAGCTTCCAAGGGTAATACAAGATGTTGATTTGGCAATAATAAACACCAACTTTGCACTCAAAGGGAATCTTGATCCTCTGAAAGATACGATATTCAGCGAAGATAAGGACTCGCCATATGCAAATGTTATTACAACAAGGCCTGACAACCAGGATGATCCTGCAATAAAGGAACTCGTAAAAGCCCTGCAATCAGACAAGGTCAGAAAGTATCTTGAAGACACCTATAAAGGCGCAATAGTTCCGGCATTTTAAAGTTAAAGCAATGGCATCGATTTAGAAAGGTGCGGACAGCTAAAACTGTCCGCACCTTTTCTTGTCTTTAAACAGCTTCCTTAGGGACGCATCTTCA
>CALCDS010000179.1 GCA_937900065.1 uncultured Clostridiaceae bacterium
ATTTTACAGCTCCTTGTGCAATATCTTCGGCACCCTGGGAGCCCTCAGCCTGTGGGCTGACGAAACATTCGTACCCAAAAGCGGCATCAGATAATGCTTGAATGCATCGGTGACATTGTCCCCTGCTTCATTTATGAATTCATCAGGCATGGTCTTTGTCTTTGCAGCAACATCTTTAAGCGGAGACAGCTTGTAATCCACTGAATAGTATCCTGTCCTGTGTATGGTTATCGAGCCGTCTATGTTGTGCCATATTGCAAACTGGGCGGCTTTTTCTCCGACTTCCCTGGCTTCGTGCTGGTCAACATCTGATACGCATCCGAAAAATGATCTCTGAAGGTATCCGAATGTATCCGACCTTACCCTCTTTATGCCGAGATTCTTTTTGACTATTTCGGAAAGCAGGTCTCCCAAAGCACCTGTTCCTGAAAGCTGAACATTTCCATGGGCATCGGTTTCTTTGTTTTTCCTGAGCTTTGTCACTATCGGCACGCCGTCCTTGTCCCTGATGCCTTCGGACACCGCAACCAGGCATCTGCCGTATTTTTCATATACTTCTTTTACGGATTGGAGGAATTTATCCAGGTCAAACGGCCTCTCGGGAAGATAGATCAGATGCGGGCCATCGTCGGGATATTTCTGTGCTATAGACGATGCAGCAGTCAAAAATCCGGCATTCCTCCCCATCACCACGCCTATATGCACTCCAGGGAGAGCTCTGTTGTCAAGATTTATCCCGATAAACGCATCAGCCACAAATTTGGCGGCTGAACCGTAGCCGGGAGTATGGTCGTTTGCCATGAGGTCATTATCAATAGTTTTCGGTATGTGTATGGCTCTGAATTCATAATCCGATGATTCGGCCTGCTCGTTGACTATCCTTACCGTATCAGCCGAATCGTTCCCGCCTATGTAGAAGAAATACCTTACGTCATGGGCTTTTAATACCTTGAAAATTTCCTGGCAGTATTTCTCGTCTGGCTTATCCCTGGTAGAGAAAAGTGCGGACGACGGTGTTATTGCGACCTGTTCAAGATTGTGGGTCGTCTCCTGCGTAAGATCTATAAAGTTTTCGTTGATTATGCCTGACACGCCGTTGATTGCCCCATAAACCTTGGTTACCTGGGTAAATTTTCTCGATTCCAGAACCGCCCCTACAAGGGATTGATTGATCACAGCCGTCGGGCCTCCGCCCTGAGCTACCACTACTTTACCCTCTAGTTTCAAACATATCCCCCTCTTTCATATGTACGGCAGCATTTATAACGCATAAGCAGAAAAATTTTATTGTCTTCATGCATCAAGCGAGGCAAAAGATAGCCTGCCTGAAAATAATGCGTACCCCTTGCCGGAGGCGAAGGGCATCTGCCGGCTCGTTATACGCCGCCTTATCATCTTTATTTAAGTAATATTATATCACATTGGCATAATATTTGGTCTGATTAATAAAAAATCGGGACGAAAAACGCTCATATATCGAAAATTATCGAAAAATGTTTACATATTATATAGCATTAATGCTGCTGAATCGATATGTAGTACATTGGACGATGCCATGCAACACTTAGTGGTGCTTAGGGACGGTTCTTCAATGAAGTAAGTTTGGGGTGCGCAGGAGAAACTTAGAACTTTAGGGACGGTTCTTCAAAAATGTAAATGTAGTTGAGCAAGGGTAGGCTGTTCTTTGGGTTCTTTGGGGACATATCTTA
>CALCDS010000180.1 GCA_937900065.1 uncultured Clostridiaceae bacterium
CCTATGATTGCAATACTATACTATTGAAATGAAATGCTGACATAGACATGAAACACGAGCAAATAAACCAGTATTTACTTGAAGTTGCCTGCTTTTAATGTTATAATGAAATTCGTTAAAAAAGAAACCACTTGCGGATTCCCCAATCTGCTGCAAAATAAATGGTTTTAGAATGGAACAAGATTGCGGCATCATATGATGCACAACCTATTGGCACTTGAAAGTTTATACATAAATTTTTCTGTGCCTTAAAAAGTTAAGGAAGGAGTGAAAAATTTGGCAAACATAAAGTCTTCTATAAAGAGGATAAAAGTTACCCGTAAGAAAACTTTAAGAAACAGAGTCGTAAAGTCAACTGTAAAAACATTCGTAAAAAAATTTGAAGACGCCATTTCAGCAGGCAATATAGATGAAGCTAAAAAGCTGTATCCAAGAGCCAGTCACGTAATCGATAGAGCTGCCGCAAAGGGCGTTATTCATAAGAATACCGCAGCAAGGAAGAAATCAAGGCTGGCCTTGAAATTGAATAAATCTGCTGCACAATAATAATAAGGCACACCA
Organism: uncultured Clostridiaceae bacterium; assembly: GCA_937900065.1. GTDB lineage: Bacteria > Bacillota > Clostridia > Clostridiales > Oxobacteraceae > CALCDS01. The sequence continues at coordinate 562 of CALCDS010000180.1, forward strand.
TTTAAGTGGCGTGCCTTATTTTATTGAAGCGAATATCAAGGCAAACTACGTTGATTTCTGCCAAATGCTTTAAATGATACTTTGCCTCACTGTTTTGCAAAATCCACGATAAGCATTTCCACAGCCGTCCTCTGATCCATTGTGCCGGTCTTGATTGCGGCATCCGCGTCAAGGCATTTTCTTAATCTGCATTCTATCTGCGCTTCGGAATATTTGTTGGAAAGCTGTATCATCTTGGATGCTATGTATGGCTTCAAGGCCAGTTTTTTAGCGATCTCAGTCCTAGAATAACCCTTCTTTAGCAAAAGCTTCGAATTTAAGAGGAGCCTGTACTGTCTTGCTATCATTACCAACACAACCGGTATTGGTTCGCCGTCAAGCAAAAGCTCATTTAATATTATGAGCGCAGATCCAGGAGATTTTGCAGATACTGAATCCACAAGCTGGAATATATTCATTTCCAGAGATTTGTGCACAACGGTATCTATGTCCTGCCTAGTTACAGTCGTCCCCTCGCCGACATATGAGGCCAATTTGTTCATTTCATTTTGAATATCTTCAAGATTACCCGATATCCTTCCCGTTAAATGCAAGGCATCGGACGGCGATATTTTCTTTCCCATGCGCTTAAAACCATTTACAATCCACGATACAAGCTCATTATCCTTCAACATTCCAAATTCGGTTATATCTCCGTTTTTCTTGATTGCATTATATATTCTGGTTCTTTTATCAACCTCAGTGCCGGCTACAAGTATGAGCACGGTTGTCTCAGGAATACGCCCTAGATATCCTGCAATATCGCTGTTTCCATAGTCGCCTTTTCTGCTTCCTTTTTCGTTTTTTGAGTGCTTGAAGAACTGGCAATCTTCTATGACCACGACCTTTCTGCCGTTCATAAACGGAAGCGTTTCACAGGCGTTTATCAATGCATCATAATCCAAATTGGAGCCGTCAAGTTTTATAAAATTCAGGCTTTCAAAATCAGGGTCTATCAGCTTATTTTTTATCTTGAGTACCATATCACGGATGAGAATGGTTTCAGACCCGTAAAAAAGATATAGATTCCTGATATTGTTTGATTCAATGTCCGATATGATTGAGTTGTATTTCAAATTATCTCCCAAATAAATCACCTTGCAAAATGA
>CALCDS010000181.1 GCA_937900065.1 uncultured Clostridiaceae bacterium
TAAGTTTCAAATTGCTGAATAGGGAAGCATTTGTCTATATATTGAATTAATGAATCTGTAGGGGTCAAATCCATATCATCAATATCAGAGCCTTCTTTTTCAGCTTTTGCAATTTGCCTGTCTGCTGCAGCCTGGTTAGTATTCACTATCTGCAAAACGACTGCATTGCCATTATCAAGTTCTTTTCTTATGTTCGAAACCACCGAAGGCATTGCCATTGACGTGATTACCTGGTTGTAGAATCTTTGGTTTGCGCTCCAAAACGCACTAAATGCGGCAGCTTTTCTCCTGCCGTCTAAATTTTGATTTGTAGCTTCCAATGCCTCTGCTGTGTGCTGAAGTACAATTTGCCATGCTTTAGCCATATTGTTATATATTTCTTCTTGCATAGGGTTCAAGTCATGCTGCAATGTATCGTATTCAACACCTTTAAAGCTTAAGTTTCTTGCTATATATACACCCATTGCCTTCATGTCTCTTGCAACAAGTTCCATAGCAGCCAGCCCACCAGACGATATTTTGTTTATGAAATCATTCACATCTATAAACGCAGTACCTTCTCCCCATAATCCAAGCCTTGTTGCATATGCCAGGTTATGGACATCGGTTGCGCCTGTAGCTGACGAATATACTATCCTTGCATTAGGCAATTGTTTTTGAAGCTCAACGCCGGCACGTGCTTTTTCAGAAGGCTTTTTCTTACTAAGTCCTGAACCGCTTTCTATTGCATTCCCCATGTTATGGGCTTCATCAAATACGATAACGCCGTCAAAATCTTTGCCTAACCATTTTATTACCTGGTTCAGTCTCGTGAGTTCTTCGCCGTTACTTTCAACAGCCCCTATGAATTTGCTACCGCTTTTCAAGGTATCGTATGTTAAAAACATGACACCTTCTTTTTTGTCAATTCTGTTATGAACATTGTTTTTCCTGAGCTCAAATACATCATCTTTATTACCGCCAAGCGCAGTCCAGTCTCTGATAGCGTCGCCATATAGGTTATTACTATTGGTTATCCATACTGCCTTTTTTCTGCCCTGATTCCAGTTGTCAAGTATGATACCTGCTATTTGTCTGCCTTTGCCTACACCAGTACCATCACCGATAAAAAAACCCTTCCTTTGGTTGTTTTTCATCACCTGTTGATGTGCTTGTCCTGCATATACTACAGCTTCTAACTGTGCATCGGATAATATGCCTTTTTTAATTATTTCTTCAGGTAAATGAGGGTTATAGGTAGGATCTGGAGGCTCCACAGCTGCCATGGCTGCGCTTTCAACCAAAGGTGTGGCATGTGGCTGAGCCCCTTTAATTTTTAGCTTTTTAGGCACATATGTTGTATAGACCGCGTTTTCATCATCCTTTATATTGCTTTTGTCTCTTTCAATTTCCTCTTCCGATTTTATTTCTGTATTTAATCCTCTTGGTTCTGTGGCAGAAGGTTCTCGTTGAGATTGCTTTCCACTTCCTGCACCAGTGCCCACAGTTGATCTTCTGGATTCTTTTGTGATGACAGATTGTCTATTATTTGTTTTTGGCCGTATGGTTGTGTCATTAGTTTGTATGCTTCCTCCGGTTCTGCCTCCAATAGCTTTTCCATTGTGTACTGAAGGTTTGCTGTTTGATTCTCCACCACGTTGTTCAGAAGGTCTCTCTGTTCTTGTACCGTTGAGCCTTTTTTCTGTATTCCCAGCATTGCTGCCTGCCACAGATATAGAAGGCTGCTGTCCGGCTGCTCCTTCAACTTCAGTAGCAGGTTTTTGCACATTATTGACAGTCTTGTTTTGTTTAATGTTAATGTCTGGCCTTTCATTTCTAATACCTCCCAACAAATTAGGAATTTCGGTTAAATCAGTTATTTCTCCGGTTAAGGCTTTTCCTTTAGTAGGACCAGTTTTATCTATTACAACTAATTGTATACCAAAACTTGTGCCATATTTAGTATAATTTTTACCGCTTATGCTTATATTGGCTCTTACATTATATTTATCCTTTATTTCCTTCCACCATTCCTTAAAAGTAGGCGCATTGTCAGCCATTCCACGACCCACAATAGCAACCAACCTACCATTTGGCTCAAGCCTATTTAAAGCCTGTTGTATATGATTGACTGCATTTTTAGTATTATTCTTATCGCCCATCCTTCCTGCTGTAGCGCTGAAAGGAGGATTCATTATAACAACCGTAGGTTTTATATTATCAGGCAATATATTATCAAGTTGTTCTGCATTTTCGTTGAAATAGCCTTTAAATCCCATGTTTTTTAGTACATCAAGACGTCTCTTTGAAAGCTCATTTACATAAACATCTGCTCCGGTCTTTTGAGCAAATACAGCTAATCCACCAATACCAGCAGATGGTTCAAGAACTGTATCACTTTTATTTATATTGGCTACCCATGCAGCGGCATATCCTATGCTCGGAGGAGTAGAGAATTGTTGATATTGTTCAGCCTCAACAGTACGTTTGGTTTCGGTAGGCAATAAGTTAAGCAATTCCTGAAGTTTTATAATATTCCTTCTTACCTCCGATGGCTGCTTTACAGTTGCATCTCCTATGTTGTTTTCTTTGATATACTGGTTTACTGCAAGCTCCATGGCATCATAAGCGTCTTTAGGAGTATATTTGCCTTGAGCTTGAGTTCCTTTATAAACTTCATCGGAAATCTTGAATAATTCACTGGAGCTAAATTTACGCTTTGATTTCAGCAACTCTTTTACATTATCCGATATTTTCTGACTTTCTTTGTTGCCCTCTGTTAATTGTTTATTTTCTTGGGACTGAGGCTCTGTATTTGTTTCAGGTTCAACAGCCTTTTCAATAAGCTTTAAATTATTTATTGGAACCATTTCCCTCCTGCCTATCGGTACACCGCCAGCAGTCATTACTTGATCTACATCAATATCTGCAACTTTGCCAAAGGATTGATTTATATCGCTATAATCATCTAAATTCTTTATTGTGCCTGTTAGTGTTTTCCCTTTCGATTCAAAGGATACTCTATCTCCTTCTTTAAAGCCATTTTCTTTATTTATTTCAGTATCTGCTTTTTCAAGTTTATTTGCATTTTCTTGTTCATTGGAGTTATCACTTATACTTATTAATTTTTGGCCGAAATCACTTAACATTGTATCTACAGCAATACCCGCTGCATGGTTTACGTGATTAGCCTTTGTAGAAAAATCTATCCATCCCTCAGGCTTGCCATTTGCCTTCACATAAACTCTTTTATGGCCATACTTCTCCCATGGATTATATGTGAAATCCATCTTATACCCATCAACTGTTGCAACCTTCGGCAATCTGATTGTAGTGTCTCCGACAGATATATCCTTCTCATCGGAAATTTTAACTATAGAGCCACTAAGTCTTTCATATACTTTTACTTTTGACTTATTATTATCAGTAGATTCAGGAACCTTTTCAGTATCATTTATTTGATTAATTTCCGCACTTTTATTACCGATAGCAGGCTGTTCTTCATTTTTTAAATTAACTTCTTGTATATTATTTACTTGTGACTGTGGCTGTGCGGAAGGCTGAACATTAACCTTTGGTATTTCAGCAATCGGTTTTGTGGTTTGTACATTTACATCAGGTTTTACCACTGTTGGCTCGGATACAACTGATGCAACCTCTTGAGAAGGCATTTGTATAGGCTGACTTTTTGCTTCGCCTGCAAGAGGCTTCATCTCCCATTTGCCTCTGCCATTCAGAAATACAATATCGTAATCCTCTGGATTCCCTGTATTCCTTACCCATATATCTTGTTTGAATTCTTTGTACCCATTCTTAATTAAGTCCTGTCTGTACAAATCATTAAATGCTTTGTTACCATATGCTCCCTGTTCGCCTTCATATGGTGTAAGGTCATATGCGCCTGCCTTGACGTTAT
>CALCDS010000182.1 GCA_937900065.1 uncultured Clostridiaceae bacterium
CTCCTCCTGAAACATTCCAGTCAAAATATTCCCATCCTTTTTCCTTGACCTCTTGAACAATTTTATTCATTATGTCTTTCCCGCCGTACTTTATGCTTACAGTATTGTTGGAACCCCCAGGGATTCTGATTATATTTGGCTCAAAACCAACAGTTTGCTTAAGAAAATTATTCAACAAACAGGCATCATTTAAAAAATTTACCGGTGAACTATAGATATTTGAGTACTGGTGCGAATAAGTATGATTCCCAAGTGTATGTCCATCCTCCACGATTCTTTTATAGGTGCTCTTCATATTTGAACGTCCATTTACAAAAAATGTAGCCTTGATATCTTTTTGTTTCAATATATCAAGTATTTTTGGAGTATTTATTGATGGTCCGTCATCAAAAGTAAGATATGCGATCTTTACTTTTTTGTTTTTATATTCTTGAAGCTGGTTCTCGAGCTTTTCGTTTTTACTTTTAAAAACAGAATTATATTCTGAAAGCGTCTTAACGTTTTTTTGATAAGTTTTATTTTCCTCCTTTAACTTTTTATTTTCTGCCTCAAGATTTGTGATATTGCTATTGATTGATTTAATTGCCTTATTATATTGGATATTTCTTATTAATGAAAATATCGATATAATAAAAAACGTTAAAATTACAGCTGTTTTAATTGCGGAAAGTCTATTTTTCATGGCACTCCATTCTCCTTTTGTCACAACATTATATGTAAGGAATGCCTGACGATAAGCACTCGCTTCTCTGTAAAAGAGTATGTTTATGTTTTATATAATAAGTTATGTGCTTTAATAAATATTGGATACTTTCTTCAGCAGTTTTGCGCTGCTGATCTCTTATGAGAAACAGGCACTTCTAGTATATCTTTATATTTTTATTTTATGTAACATAATAATGCTTTGTCAAGCAGTGGCAAAAGAAGGCAGGACATTGGGGACGGTTCTTCAAAAATGTAAAAAACGCAAAAAAATGAGAAGCAGTTCATTCCGGTACAGCATCTGATGATGCAGCAGAATGAACTGCTTCGTTTATTACAAAAGACCTCGATAGTTTCGAGCACCATAAAGAATTCTCATAATTATAATTTGTTTATCTATTTCATTGACTAAATAAAAAACAATATAATTTTCAACTATTAGTTTACGGTAGCCTTTGGCTTTTAATGGTTCATCTAATACGAAGTTATAAGAATATGGAAAATCTTTTAGCCTTTTTATACTATATTCTATTTTTTTAAGCAAATCATTAGCAGCAGCTTCGGCAAAAAGCTTTTCTGAAATATAGATATAAATATCTTCAAGATCTTCACTTGCTTTTGTTGTGAATTTTAAGTCATAATTATTTTTTGGCATATTTGTCCTTCAACCTTTTAAAAACGTTTTCGCCATCAAGTAAGGGAGTGCCTTGATTAATTTCATTTTCAGCTTCTGTGAGCTTTTTATATACCTCAACTAAAGCAAATTGACGCTCGTAGGTTTCAATACTCATTACTACTAGATCGCCATAACCATTTTTAGTTATAAATATTGGCTCTTCTTGTGTATGACATAATTCTGAAATTTCGTTTGTATTCCTTAAATCTGTAATAGGTCTAATCTGTGGCATATAGTTTCACCTCCTATGTACAGAATTATATCATGATAATGTACATTTTTCAAACAAATTAAAGTATACAATTCAATTTGCCGAGTTCAGAGTGCTGATATATCATACGAAACAGCCCATTTCGGCACAGCATCTGCAATGTGTATATTGAAACGAGCTGTTTCGTTTATCCATAGATCTAGGGACGGTTCTTCAAAAATGTAAATCAAACCGGTTACAAGAGCGATTTGGCAGTATGGAACAGGAACATGGGGGACGGTTCATTCTTCGTCGGACCCATGCTCTGAGTTTTGTGAAAATCTTTTTTTATAAAAAACCATTGCCAAAATTGCAGCTAAAATGCAGATAACAATAAGAGTGATCATGGAATAGGTACCTATATAACCAACAATTTTTTGCCATCCTTTACCTGCAAAAACACCCAGATATACCAGAACGATGTTCCAGATGCAAGTCCCTGCACTAGTAAGTATAAGGAAGCTTATCATGCTCATGCGGGCTATACCGGCAGGGATGGAAATTAGGCTGCGCACAATGGGAATAAAACGGCAGAAGAAAACAGCCGGTTTTCCCTTTTTGGAGAACCAGTTTGTTGCTCTGGAAACATCCTCTTTTTTGAAATGGAGCATCTTTCCCCATTTACCTTCCAGCCATCGCTCAAGCTTTTCGGGAGTAAGCCATCTGCCGACCCCATAAAGTACAATTGCTCCAAAAACCGAGCCTATTGTAGCAGATAGTATGACTCCCCAAATTTTCATGGATGTATATGTGGTCATGAAGCCTCCAAAAGTTAAAATGACTTCTGAAGGAATAGGCGGAAAAATATTTTCAATCGCAATAAGCAGTGCGATCCCTGCATAGCCGAACTGATCCATAATTTGAATAATCCAATTTTGCATTTTTATCACCTCAAATATATGAGCTATCAATTTCATTGTCTGCTTTCTCGTATTATTATCCTTCATAAAGATTAAAATTGGATTAGAAAATATATGAAAAAATACGAATAAATCTTTGAAAGGTTTTTACTCTCAAAAACTTATTCGTATAGAATCGAAAGTTCTAATCATTTTCTAATTTTGTATTGCTGCATTTATAAATAATTGCCAAGCAATACTATTTTCATTTTAAAGGCAGCAGGACATCGATGACAGTTCCTTTTCCCATGCTGCTTTTTATTGATATATTTCCATCATGAGCATCTATGATCCATTTGGCTATGGATAAACCGAGACCGCTTCCTCCTGTTTCCTTTGTTCTCGCTTCATCCACACGATAAAACCTGTTGAATATTTTGGGTATATCCTCTTTTGGTATTCCCATCCCGTTATCTTCGATAGTGATTTTCACTCTACTGCCTTGATTTACCGAGCTTATCTTTATCTCGCCCTGCTTTGGGGTGAATTTTATGCTGTTGTCTATAAAGATTCTTAACATCTGCTTTATCATTTTACGGTCTGCATATATGGATACAAAATCATTTTGCTTGCTTGCTATTTCATGATTATCTGTTATCAGTCTGCTTTCTTTTATCACTTCATCGATTAATTCGTTAAGCGGGAAATTTTCTTTCTCCAAGCTTTGTGCGCCGCTGTCTCCTCTTGCTAAAAACAACAGCTTTTCAACCAGGGCCGCCATACCTGCCGATTCATCTTTGATCGCTGCGATTGATTCATCAAGCACCTTTTTATCATCCTTGCCCCACCTGCTCAGCAAATCAGCATATCCTTGTATTACAGATATGGGCGTCCTCAGTTCATGAGATGCATCGGATACGAATTGCACCTGCCTTTCAAATGAATCCTGCAGCCTGTCTATCATATCGTTAAATGTGGCTGCAAGCCTTTTTAATTCGTCATCAGGTCCATTGACATCTATCCTGGTTTTCAAATTATTGATGCTTATGCTCTGTGCGGTCTTTGTGATGTTATCTATGGGCTTGAGCATCCTTTTGCTTAAAATGAATCCTATTGCTACGGATAACAATATTCCTATTGCATTTGCAATAGCCATCAATGTAAAAAGTATTTTTAAAAAATCATATTCGTTATCCATATCCTTTATAATTTGAATGTATAGTGTATGGCCGCCCTTAGACAATTCCATATTCTCATAGGTTATATGTTTTTCATCGATCTCCATATACATTGTGCTGCCATAAGGTTCTTTAAAAGGAACATCATGTTTGAACATTTCCGGCACATTCAAAGTATCTCCTTCACTGTCCATTATTTTCAGGTAAACATAGTCATTTGTTGAAATACCCACAAAGAAATCTTTGTCATACAAATCATCCATAATATTATCCGATTTATTTATTTTACTTGTAAGGAGTGTGCCCATATCATTTACTTCTTTACCTGCCTCAAAGTGAAGGTAATACTTTACACCATATAAGACCGATGCATCTAACAGAAGCAATACACATGAGAAAAGGAATGCATATATCACCGTAAGTTTTAAAGAAATTTTCGTGAATTTAAACAGATTGATCTTCATTTTTCGTTTCCTTGATAACATATCCAACTCCCCTGACCGTATTTATAAGCTTGACTTCATATTCATCATCGATCTTGCTGCGCAAATACCTTATATATACATCCACCACATTGGCATCTCCCGTATAATCGAAGCCCCATACCTTTTCAAGCAGTTGGTCCCGTGTTAGCACGATGCCTTTATTATCGAGCAGGCATTCGAGAAGGTCGTATTCCCTTTTTGTAAGTTCTATGACCTTGCCGGCTCTTACAACCTGATGTGTGGCTCTATCCATGGATAAGTCACATATGCGCATCTTTTTATCATTTTTATTTGATGTATCATTCCTTCTTATGACCCTTATCCGGGCTAAAAGCTCTTCAATTGCAAAAGGTTTTGTCATATAGTCGTCCGCACCGATATCCAGTCCCATTACTTTATCCGATGTAGCATCCTTTGCAGTAAGCATTATTATAGGTACAGCGGAAAAACGTCTCACCCTTTTGCATATCTCTATCCCATTAAGGTCGGGAAGCATTATATCGAGCAGCACCAGGTCATAATCTGCACTTTCTATTTTTTTTAAACCTTCTTTTCCATTATATGAGATATCAACGTTATATCCTTCATGCTTTAATTCAAGTTCAAGAAACCTTGCTATCTGCTTTTCATCCTCTATTATAAGAATCTTATAATCTTCCAATCTCATATGCCACCTTGTTTTCATGATTATTTACATTATATATCAAACCGTACACAATCTACAGCCTAGGGGACGTACAGCCTAGGGGACGGTTAACAATTTTTTGTCATGTTGACACAATTTACTTTGCTTTGACGCTTTGGGGACGGTTCTTCAAAAATGTAAATTAAATAAATACTCGGAAGCTATAGAAACGGTCAAACAGGAACGGGAACATGGGGGACGGTTCATAACAATTTATCATCCTGACACAATATACTTCACTTCGGTTTGTCATACTGCATCAGAGTAACGACAGATATCATATTAAAACAGGATTGGTTGAGGCAATATTTATACTAAAATTTACCACTATATAAGCATGGTTAAATTAGGATTTTATGTGCTATAATCAAATTAGGGAGGATGATTTGCTTGGAAGAAAAATTATTCGAATTCATGTCTAAAATGTACGGCGAAATGCAGGAAGGGTTTTCAAACGTCAGGCAGGATATCGTTCAGGTTAAGCAGGACGTTTCCCAGGTCAAACAGGATATTGTAAGGTTAGAGAATAAGATGGATAACAATCATAAA